>JBEBUE010000211.1:0-5740 GCA_040393485.1 Herminiimonas sp. | reverse complement strand
CACCAGCCCCCAGCGACTGCGATATAAAAACCAGATCACCGCAACTACCAGCAGCCAGGACGCATATACCAGCGACTGTTGATTGAAAAATGCCGGACCGATGAAAGGAATATCAGCAAGTATCGGAATCGGCGTCGGTAATACGGCGGGTGCAGGTGCCGCTTCATACGACTTACCTATGAATGCCGATAAGCCGATGCCAAAGATCGCCAATGCCAGACCGGAGGCAACCTGGTTGGCCAGCATAGTCAGCGTCAGGAAGCCAAATACCAGCGACATTGCGCAGCCAGCCGCCATGCCGGCCAGGACCGCAAGCAAGGGATTGACGCCGGAAAATCCCAGCAGGAAACCCACCACCGCGCCGACCGACATCATGCCTTCGGCCCCCAGGTTCAGGACACCGGCCTTCTCCGTCACCAGCTCGCCCATCGCCACGATAATCAAAGGCGTACCGGCCGCGAGGGTAGCTGCAATAATGGAGGTAATCAGGTAGTTTTCCATGACCACTTCCTCCAGTTGGCAACGCCATCAAAGCGGAGTCGATAAGCAATAAACAAATCCGAAGCAAGCAGGAAAAACAGCAACATGCCCTGGAATACCTTGGAGATTGAAGACGGCAGGTTCACGAATTGCTGCGCCTGTTCACCACCCAGATACAGCAGTGCCATCAACAGGCTGGCAAAGAAAATCCCGACCGGATGCAACCGCCCTACAAACGCGACGATAATCGCGGCGAATCCGTAACCACTGGAAATTGACTCAGTCAATTGCCCCATCGGCCCGGCCACTTCGACCATTCCAGCGATTCCAGCCATAGCGCCGCCCGCCAGCAGTCCGATCCAGATGGTGCGCGACGCAGAATAACCGGCATAGCGTGCGGCAGATTCTGCTTGCCCCGAGACCTGCATCTGATAACCCCAGAAGCTACGCTCAAGAAAGAGGTAAGCCACTAGCAGCGTAGCCAGGGCAAACAGGAAGGCGAGGTTCAGGCGGCTACCTTCGATGAGTAATGGCAGTAAAGCGGAATCAGCAAATATTCTGGTCTGTGGGAAATTGAAACCCTGCGGATCTTTCCAGGGATCGTGTATCAGCCAGGAAGCAAAAAACTGCGCGATATACACCATCATCAGCGTGACCAGGATTTCGTTCGCATGAAAACGGTTGCGCAAAAACGCAGGGATAGCTGCCCATAAGCCCCCGCCGACTGCGCCGGCCACCATCATCATGGGCAGCACCCAGATGCTTGTGCTGTTCTGGAAGTACAGTGCGACTCCGGTCGCTGCAATTGCACCGAGGATGAATTGCCCCTCTGCACCGATGTTCCAGATATTCGCGCGGTAGCCGACAGCCAGTCCGACCGCAATCAGCATCAAGGGTGTTGCCTTCAAAAACAGTTCCGACACACCATATAAATCGCGTACCGGATTAAAGTAGAAGATCTTGAAACTCTCGATAGGATCTTTGCCCAGCATAAAGAACAAAATCAGACTTCCTACCAGCGTCAATGCAATGGCGAATAGCGGCGATAGATAACGCATGCGCCGGGAAGCTTCCGGGCGCGCTTCGAGTCTAAACAGCATAGCTAACCTCCATCGCGTTCAGGTTGGGCCCGGCAGCAACGACGGTCTCTGCACTATTCCACCTGCCGCCCATGAGCATGCCAATTTCCTCCACGTTGGTATCGCGGGTAGGTACGGCGGGCGACAACCTGCCATCAGCAATGACCGCAATACGGTCACTGATTTCAAATAGCTCACTCAGCTCTTCCGAAATCACCAACACCGCGGTGCCGCTATCGCGCAAGTCCAGCAAGGCTTGTCGTATGAAGGCCGCCGCACCGACATCTACACCCCAGGTCGGCTGGGCAATGATCAATAGCTTGGGTTCCTGCATGATCTCGCGACCGACAATGAACTTTTGCAGATTGCCGCCGGATAAGGAACGTGCTTGCGCATCAGGACCACCGCATTTGACATTGAAGCGTGCAATACAACGCTCAGCAAAATCACGCACCACGTCAAAGCGGATCAAGCCATTGCGCAACATGCCGCTACCATATGCCGTCAGCAGCGCATTCTGTGCCAGTGACATACGTGGTACTGCACCACGTCCCAGTCGCTCTTCGGGTACAAAGCACAGGCCCAGTTCACGTCGCTGATCCGGACTCATGCGCCCGGCAGCGACACCGCATACCTCGACCTGCGCTGCTTGCTTGAGCGGTATCTCGCCAGACAGCGCGTACAGCAATTCCTGCTGTCCGTTGCCCGAGACACCGGCGATACCGACGATCTCCCCCGCCCTGATTTCCAGCTGAATATTCTTCAGGTCGACGCCAAAAGGATCATCCGATACCTGCGACAACTGCGCTACCCGCAAACGCAATTCACCCTCTACGGTTGCGCTGCTACGCTGGCATACCGGTAAGTCCTTACCTATCATCAAGCGTGCCATCGATTGCGGCGTTTCCTGCTGCGGGATACACGTGCCGCTGACTTTGCCCGCGCGTAGTACCGTAGCCGTGTGACAAAGCTCCTGGATTTCATCCAGCTTGTGGCTGATGTACAAAATACTGCAGCCGTCGCTTGCTAACTGTCGCAAGGTTTCGAAGAGCTTCTGCACTGCCTGCGGTGTCAGCACCGAAGTCGGCTCATCCATAATCAGCAGGCTGGGGTTTTGCAACAGGCAACGGATGATTTCGACGCGTTGTCGCTCCCCCACCGATAAGCCGTGTGTCTGGCGCATGGGGTCTACTACCAGGCCATAGCGTTCGGATATTTTCTCGATACGCCGTGCCAGGTATTGCAGGTCAGGCTTGCCAGGCAGCGACAAGGCCACGTTCTCGACCACGGTCAAGGTGTCGAATAAGGAAAAATGCTGGAACACCATACCTATGCCCAGCTGCCGTGCATGGGCCGGACTTTCAACCTGTACCTGCTGGCCTTCCCAATACATCTCGCCGGAAGTCTGGTGCGTCACGCCGTAGATGATTTTCATCAGCGTTGACTTACCGGCACCGTTCTCACCCAGGATCGCGTGTATCTCGCCGGGCATGACAGTCAAATCAATACCATCGTTAGCCACTACCGATGGGTACACCTTGGAAATGCCCTGCAACCTTAGTCGCGGCATCATGTTCTCTTCACTCATGGTCTTTTCCTTCACAGCATCGTTTCATCACCTATCTCCGTAAGTTATGAATCTGGTCTCGCTGCTTATCCTTCGCCCACCGCTTCCATATCGACACACTCGTCGACACACTCATCGACACAACTAAGCAGCCCTGCCTCGAGCTCAGATTCAAGCTCGTCCAACTTGCGGCCTATAAATACAAATTTGCTGGAACGCGAGGCATCATCCCATGCATCTGCCGGACGCAGCTCCATAATTCGATGCACCGCCTGCAACACATAACGCCTGTCGTCTCCGGCAACCGACAGGATGCCTTTCAGACGAAAAATATCGTCGCCGTACACCGCCAGCAGTTGTGACAAGTACGCATGCAAGGCCTGTACGTCGAATGATGCGTCTATCACAAATGAGATCGATGAAACGGAAGGATCATGCGTATGACTATGTTCATCATCCGCGTGTGCATGATGATGTATGTGCTCAGTACATGTGTCATCGCAGACATGTTCATGCGTATCGTCATCAAGGAAATGCGGATCTATCGCCATGACCGATGACGTCGAGAAGCCACCTATGCCCAGGATTTTTGTCAGATCGACCTGGGCGTGACTGGAATGTAAAATCTGCGCACCTGAATTCAGGCTGCGCATGCGCTTGCGCAAATGATCAATGCGCGCCGCATCAACCAGATCCGCCTTATTGATAATAATGCGATCAGCCGCAACGATTTGATCCAGGGCCTGGTTATCAAAGTTCTGCAACTGTGGGTCATCAAGATGGTCCTCGATATGCATCGCATCCACCAGCGTCACGATGCCATCCAGATTGACCTGGCGCGCGACCTCGTTATCCATAAAGAAGGTAGCGGCAACCGGCGTCGGATCGGCCAGTCCGCTCGTCTCGACCCGTATGTGGTCGAACTGTTCACTGCGCGCCAGCAATTGCTGCAGTATGCGCACCAGATCGGTACGCACATCGATCACGCAACAGATACAACCATTTGTCATCTGGAAGATTTCTTCATCCGAAGTCATGACCAGGTCAGAATCAACATCGACTTCGCCGAATTCATTCTCGATTACTGCAATCCGGTGCCCGTGCTTTTCCGTCAGGATGTAATTCAGCAGTGTGGTCTTGCCTGCCCCTAGGAAGCCAGTCAGGATGGTGACGGGTACTTGTGGCACGACTGCCTGCTCATTGCTTTTGATGATTGCTGCCTGGTTCATAATCTGCTCCGATGAAGTTAGGATGCGGCAATGGAGACGAGACACACGATATGCTTGCTATCCGAATACCGTTTGCATCTCTGGTACTAAGGTCTAGGACAAAATCATGGGGTAGCCATAGACGTAGGACATCGCTCGTCTTGCGGCAAATCATGTTCAAAATGGAAGTAGGCGGTGGATGCAGGCGCGGAAATTTCAGCTGCAGCGACAGCGTGATACATCGCGTGCTGTCCGACGTAGTGTGCTAGCGCCGACGCAATAGAAACGAGCCTGGCAGAAACAAAGAAAAGACTAAAGTAAGAGTGGTGCATCACAGCCTCCGCAAAGAGAACTCACATCACTGTCAGATCGCCCCAAATAACCGGGCGACATGTACACAGTGAGCAATCTCCCGCTTCACACCCCGTAACATTGCGTCCGGGGATGGTCAGCTGATCGCTTATACCCACTCATGCGGCTAGTTATATTTTCTATTCACGTGCGTGTCAATCATAAAATTCCGCACATTCGAGAAAACGTTCGTAAAGACAAGCTACATCTCAGTATTTTTTTTCAAGCCTTGCCAACGCTGCAGCAAACCAGCGTGTTCTATTCCAAACAAATCCAGGATACGCCCGACGGTATGGTTCACGATATCGTCGATGTCAGACGGCTGATTATAAAAAGCCGGAACCGGCGGAGCGACTATCGCCCCCAGCTCAGTGACCGCCACCATATTACGCAGATGAGCGAGGTTAAGCGGCGTCTCGCGTGCCATCAATACCAGCCTGCGCCTTTCCTTTAACATGACATCTGCGGCGCGCGTGACCAGGTTATCGGACAAGCCATGCGCCACTGCTGCCAGCGTACGCATGGAGCACGGCGCGATCACCATGCCATCGCACTGGAATGAGCCACTCGCGATCGACGCGCCGATGTCGCGCACATTGTGTACGATATCAGCCAGCCCTTCTATCTCCGCCTTCTCCATCGCCAACTCATGCACCGCTGTCATCACACCGGATGAAGAAATCACCAGGTGACTTTCCCAGTCCGCGGCTTGCGCGAGCACCTGCAACATCCTGACGCCGTATATCGCCCCACTCGCGCCAGTGATCGCTATCACCAGGCGCTTCGTCATGACAAGTCCTCGCAAAAATTCAGTGCATATTGCTGAGCTAAGCCACGTTTGGCATTTTCGATGCGCGCCTCTTCCAGTAGCGGCACCCCATTTTTGACAGCTGTCATCTCGGCCAGGATGGAAATGGCTATTTCGGCTGGCGTCTTGCTACCGATGTACATCCCTATCGGGCCATGCAATTTACTAAGCTGTGCCTCGTTGACATCAAATAGCTTGAGTCGCTCACGGCGTTTTGCATTGTTTTGACGTGAACCTATAGCGCCGA
>JBEBUE010000210.1:0-5740 GCA_040393485.1 Herminiimonas sp. | reverse complement strand
CGCATCAGCGAGCGCTTCCTGCAGCTTGGTTGTTAGTTTATCGAGACGCATTGCATACTCTCCAAAGAAAAATTCATTAATGGAAAGAAAATTGGGTCAAGCAACTACTTTTCAAGCGGGAGATGTCGGAATAGCAGTAATAAGCCTGCAGTATGACCCCAAATGGGTCGAAATCGTGGAAAAAGACGGGATAGCGGTTGATGCAGCTGTTATCAGATTCCAGGCCTGCCCGAATGCGGCTGGCTGCATCCATAGTAGTCTATGCAGCGAATGCGCGATAGGTGGCAAAACCGGCAATACAGCAGGCGATCGAGCCGACCAGATGCAAGGCCGTATGCGCCAGCGCCCATACATAGTCGCCGCGCTGTAGCAGCATGACGGCTTCAGCCGAAAAGGTAGAGAAAGTGGTCAGCCCACCGAGAAAGCCGGTAATGGCAAATAAGCGCCATTCGGGTGGCACGCCCGGATGACCGCTGAAGAAGGCAACCGCCAGTCCGACCAGATAGCCGCCGACCAGGTTCGCTGCCAGCGTGCCGAGCGGCACGTGGTTATTCATTGCATTGAACCAGAGGCCTAGCCCCCATCGCAGCCAGGCGCCCAGTGCTGCACCGAGGCCAACTGCGAGCCAACTCACTTGCCGACTCCCGCCGTGGTATCCGGCAGCTTCCATTTGGCTAGCGCAGTGTCGTCAGTCGTGCGGGCATCGACCCAGCGTGCGCCCTGCGGTGTTTGCTCTTTCTTCCAGAACGGCGCATCCGTCTTCAGATAATCAATGATGAATTCGCAAGCAGAAAAAGCCTCACCGCGATGTGCCGAAGTAACAGCAACCAGCACGATTTGCTCGAGTGGCAGCAGAGGCCCGATACGATGGATCACCAATGCATCAAAAATGGGCCAGCGCACCTTCGCCTGTTCAACGATGTTTTGCAAGGCCTTTTCGGTCATGCCGGGATAGTGCTCCAGCTCCATCTCGGCCACGCTGGAGCCGTCATTTATATCGCGTACGGTGCCGATAAAAGTTACGACTGCACCGACCTGCGGGCTGTGTGCACGCAAGGCAGCGACTTCATGGCTGACGTCAAAATCTTCAGTTTGTACGCGTACTGGCATATGCTCTGCTCCGTCCGATCAGCCGCCGGTTACCGGAGGGAAAAAGGCAACTTCACTGCCTTCTTCAATTTCGGTGTCAGCACCTGTCATTTCCTGATTGTAAGCCATACGCAAGGGACGGCTGTCCGCCAGCGCCTCGGCCCATACGCCGCCGCGCTCGCGCAGAAAGGCGCGCACGTCGCCAACCGTTTTGACGGTGGCCGGTACGGTGACAGACTCTTGCGCCACCTTCAGCACTTCACGTACGCTCGCAAAAAATCGAAGTTCAATATTCATATCAATCTCAGTACATCAAATCGCTGAATGAAATAAAGCGCACGGTATCACCCGCTGCTATGGTCTTACCTGGCGGATGATCAATCAGGCCGTCGCCCCACACGGTAGAGGTCAGCACACCCGAACTCTGGGTAGGGAATAAATCGAGGCCACCCTGCGCATTGATCTTCGCGCGCAGGAATTCGTTGCGCTTGTCTGCTTTGTTCAGATTGAAATCGGCACGCATAGGATAGGCCTTGGGCGCCACATTTTCCACACCTTGCAGACGCAGGATGAATGGACGCACAAACAGCAGGAAGGTAACGAAGCTAGACACCGGATTACCCGGCAAACCGAGGAAGTAAGCAGTACCCTCTTTGGCGCTGCGGTTCACTTCGCCGAACGCCAGCGGCTTGCCCGGCTTGACGGCGATCTGCCACATATTCAGATGACCTTCGGCTTCGACCGCAGGCTTGATGTGATCTTCTTCGCCGACAGACACGCCACCGGAAGTAATGATCAGGTCATTGTCAGCCGCCGCACGGCGCAAGGTATCGCGCGTCGCTGCCAGCGTATCCGGCACGATGCCAAAATCGCTGATTTCGCAACCGAGATTTTCCAGCAGGCCACGTAATGTGAAACGATTCGAATTGTAGATAGCGCCCGGCTTCAGTACCTCACCCGGCATCGCCAGTTCGTCACCGGTAAAGAAGACCGCAACGCGCAATTTGCGCACTACCGGCAATTGCGCCAGGCCGACCGAAGCGGCCAGCCCTAGTTCCTGTGCACGCAAGCGCTGGCCCGCCGCCAATATGGTGCTGCCAGCTCGGATATCTTCACCTGCGCGGCGTATCCATTCGCCTGAAGCCGGGGCATGTTTGACCGTGACCAGGTCGCCATCAGCGTCCTTGGACGCTACGCACATTTCCTGCATGACAACCGCATCCGCACCTTGCGGAATCATGGCACCGGTAAAAATACGCGCTGCGCAACCAGCCTCCAATGGCTGGCCGACATGCCCGGCCGGGATGCGCTGACTGACACGCAAGACGGCCTCACCACTGGCGCAATCCGCCGCACGCACGGCATAGCCATCCATGGAAGTGTTATCGACCGGTGGCACATTCAGTTGCGATTCCTGCGCAACAGCCAAGATGCGACCATTCGCGTCCAGTGTGGACAGGGTTTCGGTCTCGGTAATTTTTTTGGCGGAAGTAAGCAGGAAGTCGAGGGCTTCAGCCACACTCAACATCGGTTTAGGTTCACTCATGCTGGGCTCGATAATGGATCATGAAACGATAGTAAGCGGAAGCATTGCATCGCGCTTGCCCTGTCGATTGCCGCACCCCGGCGGCAATTCCGGTATTACAAACCCGTATGCTTGGCGATGAAGCTCTTCATCTTATTCACATCTGCCGGCATTACTTCAAAACGCTGCGGCAGGTCTTCAATATTTTCGAAACCGGCCGGGCGATCGGCATCACGTCCCAACGCTTCACGTATGGTTTCGTTGAACTTGGCTGGCAGTGCCGTTTCGAGCACGATCATGGTGACACCCGGGGTCAGGTGTTCGCGTGCGACTTTGACGCCATCTGCGGTATGCGTATCGATCATCAAGTCGTATTTGTTCTGCAAATCACGGATGGTCGCTACGCGATCACTATGCGTCGACTTACCAGAGGCAAAACCAAACTTCGCGATGTTCTTGAACTCATCGCCATCGCTGCCCGGCTTGCCGGACAGATCAAAGCCGCCATGAGTTTCCACTTTCTGGAACAGCGCGCGAACACGATCACCATCGCGATTGAGCAGATCGTAGACAAAGCGCTCAAAGTTGGATGCCTTGCTGATATCCATGCTCGGGCTGGTCGTATGGTAGGTCTCAGCCGATTTACGCACGCGATAGACGCCGGTGCGGAAGAATTCATCCAGCACATCGTTTTCATTGGTCGCTGCAACCAGCTTATCGATAGGCAAGCCCATCATGCGTGCGATATGCCCGGCGCAGATGTTGCCGAAGTTGCCGGATGGGACGGTGAACGATACCTTCTGCTCATTGCTGGTGGTCGCGCTCAGGTAACCGCGGAAGTAATAAATCACTTGCGCGACGACACGCGCCCAGTTGATCGAATTCACGGTACCGATTTTTTGCTGCTGCTTGAACGCGTGATCGTTGGATACGGCCTTGACCATATCCTGACAATCATCGAAGACACCTTCAACCGCGATGTTAAAAATATTCGGGTCTTGCAGGCTGAACATTTGCGCAGTCTGGAAGGCGCTCATCTTCTTGTGCGGCGACAGCATGAAGACACGGATGCCCTTCTTGCCGCGCATTGCGTATTCTGCCGCGCTGCCGGTATCGCCGGAAGTTGCGCCAAAAATATTCAGTTCCGCATGCTGTTTGGCCAATGTGTACTCGAACAGGTTGCCGAGCAATTGCATCGCCATATCCTTGAACGCCAGTGTCGGACCGTTCGACAAAGCCTGCAGTACCAGCTTGCTGCCGTTCTTTTCTTCCACCATGCGCAGCGGCGTAATGCGTGCAGCTTCTTCACCATGGCGCACATTGCGATAGACATCCGCGGTATAGGTCTTGTGCACCAACGCTTTCAGGTCAGCTTCCGGAATATCCGTCGCGAACTTGCGCAGTACTTCGTAAGCCAGGTCGGCATACGACAAGGTACGCCAGGCGTCCAGCTCAG
Organism: Herminiimonas sp.; assembly: GCA_040393485.1. Classification (GTDB taxonomy): domain Bacteria; phylum Pseudomonadota; class Gammaproteobacteria; order Burkholderiales; family Burkholderiaceae_D; genus Oxalicibacterium. The sequence continues at coordinate 1,670 of JBEBUE010000210.1, read as the reverse complement.
CGTCGCTGACCTGCGGGTAAGTCTCAGGCAGATACAAACCACCGTCAGGGGCCAGACCGCCCAGCAAAATTTCAGAAAACGATTGTGCCGGCGCCAGGCCGCGAGTGGAGATGTATTGCATAGAGTAGTTGAATTGGTTGGTGGCCGACTTGCTCAGGAAACAGGATGATACCGGCAAGGCAACACATTACATACAGAGCGCTATTATAGCGTCCGGAACAGGCGTGGGGAGCAGAACAGGGATAGTCGGAGGGACTGGCAAGCTGATTTCGGCAAAATCAGCCGAATAAGCGGGGAAGAGATGCGGTGAAGCCGACTGATTCCGACTTCACCGCTGAATGACGGCCAGATTAGCTCAAGTGTTCCAGGCGGATCTTGGTCACTTTGCCGATAACGGTAGGCAAGGCTTCGATTTTCTTGATCGCAGCTTCGACGTTCTTCTCCTGGGTCTGGTGCGTCAGCATGATGATGTCGGTCTGAGTTTCGCCCAAGGCTGGTTCCTTTTGCAACATGGCATCTATCGAGATCGTCGAATCTGCCAGGATGCTAGTAACATTTGCCAACACGCCCAGTTTGTCTGCCACATGCATGCGCAGGTAATAGCTGGTGGTGACTTCCGAAATCGGCAGGATAGGCGTATCTGCCATTGCATTCGGCTGGAATGCCAGATGCGGCACGCGATGCGCTGGTTCTGCATCAGCCAGGCGCGCGATATCAACCAGGTCGGCGATCACGGCCGAAGCGGTTGGTTCTGCACCTGCGCCTTTACCGTAGTACAAGGTCGCACCAACCGCGTCACCCTGCACCAGCACCGCATTCATTGCACCTTCGACATTGGCGATCAGGCGTTTGGCAGGGATCAGTGTCGGATGGACGCGCAATTCGATACCTTGCGGCGTGCGCTTGGCAATACCGAGCAATTTGATGCGATAACCGAGCTGTTCCGCATAACGGATGTCAACTGCTTCCAGCTTGGTGATGCCTTCTACGTGCGCTTTGTCGAACTGTACCGGGATCCCGAAGGCAATCGCCGACATCAGGGTTGCCTTGTGCGCTGCGTCCACACCTTCGATATCGAAGGTCGGATCCGCCTCGGCATAGCCCAGACGTTGCGCTTCTTTCAGAACGGTATCGAAATCCAGACCCTTATCACGCATTTCGGACAGGATGAAGTTGGTGGTGCCATTGATGATGCCGGCGATCCATTCGATGCGGTTGGCGGTCAGACCTTCGCGCAAAGCCTTGATGATAGGGATGCCGCCAGCGACTGCGGCTTCATACGCAACCATCACGCCCTTGTCTTGCGCAGCCTTGAAAATCTCATCGCCGTGGGTCGCCAGCAAAGCCTTGTTCGCGGTGACCACGTGCTTGCCGTTGGCGATGGCTTTCAATACCAGGTCTTTCGCAATGCCGTAGCCACCGATCAGTTCAACCACGATATCGATGTCAGGGTTCGAAACAACCAGATTGCCGTCGTTCACCACTTCACAGTGCGAACCAACCAACTCCTTGGCGCGTGCGACATCCAGGTCGGCCACCATTACGATTTCAATACCATGACCAGCGCGACGGGAAATTTCTTCCTGGTTACGCTTCAGAACATTGAATGTACCCGCACCGACGGTGCCGATTCCTAACAAGCCAACTTTGATGGATTTCATAATCTCTGT
>JBEBUE010000209.1:0-5788 GCA_040393485.1 Herminiimonas sp. | reverse complement strand
AAGAGACAAGAAAGAAATAAGAGAAAACTCCAAATGTTGCGCTGCGTGCGTCGACTATCTCATGACAAAACTTATGACCCAGCTACAAATTAAGTCCGTGCAATGCCTTTCCCCAACCGGTCTGCACCAAATGGCATACAAGGAATGGGGCGATAGCCATAATCCGAAAACGCTGGTTTGCGTGCATGGCCTGAGCCGTGTTTCCGACGATTTTGATATGTTGGCGCAAGAACTTGCAAATGATTATCGCGTGATATGCCCAGATGTGGTCGGGCGTGGTCGTTCCGGTCGCCTGCTGGATCCGCAGTATTACCAGATTCCGCAATACGTGAGCGATATGGTGACGCTGATTGCACGTCTCGGTGTAAGTGAGTTGCACTGGTTGGGAACCTCGCTCGGCGGTGTGATAGGCATGGCACTTGCATCGTTGCCAGCAAATCCGATACGCAAACTGATACTGAATGATATCGGCCCTGAAATGGACGCGGTGGCGTTGGCGCGCATTGGCGAGTATGTCGGTAAGGATGTACGTTTCGCAACGTTTGATGAGGCCTGGAATTATGTACGCGCAATTTCGCTTTCCTTCGGCCCACATAGTGATACGCAGTGGCAAAAAATAGCCGCTGACGTGATGCATCGGGATGCAGATGGGCAATGGATATTCAGTTACGACCCTGGTATTGCGGTGCCGTTCAAGGCAACCACGGTGCATAGCGTGCAGGCAGATACGCAGCGCCTGTGGGCCGCATACGATGCGATCAATTGCCCGACGCTGGTGATACGTGGTGCTGAGTCGGACCTGCTGTCGAACCAAACAGTACAGGCGATGTCACAACGCGGACCCAAAGCGCAAATTGTAGAGTTGCCTGGCGTCGGCCATGCACCGACTTTCTTGCATGCGGACCAGATCGCAGTGGCGAAGAAATTTTTGCTGGCTTGATATTTCCAGGTCGGTTTTTATATTGGATACATGATGAACATTACACGCTTGCATATAGGCGATACGCTGTCCGAAGTAGCCATACACAACGGCACGGTATACTTGGCGGGACAAATCGCCGAAGACACGACGCAAAACATTCAGGGCCAGACCCGCGAAGTGTTGGGTCATCTCGACCGCCTGCTGGCAGAAGCTGGCAGCGATAAGACGCGTATTTTGTCGTGTCAGATCTTTATCGCCGACGTCAAGGATTTTGGCGGTATGAATGAAGCGTGGAATGAGTGGGTGCCGCAAGGTCATACGCCGCCACGTGCCACAGTGGGTGCGCAGTTCCCTGATCCGAAGCGCCTGGTAGAGATAATTGTAGTTGCAGCATCTTCTTAGGTTTTAAATGGTTTCCTTAGCATCAGCACAGAGCGATACGCAAGAGCTACTTCGCTCTGGTTTGACCGAACACGACAGCGCGCGCGTGATGGATGCGCTTGCCTTCGTCAAACCGATATATGCCGGCAAGAATGTTTCTGCCGGACAGGATGCGTTTGAAAGCGAACAGGATACCTTTGAGTTCGCGCAGGGCGTGGCCAGCGTCCTTTCCGAGTTGGAAACCGATGCGGATACGCGCATTGCTGCCTTGCTGTTTGAGCTGGCAACCATCGATCCGGAAGCTGCCGAAAAAATAGAAGAGCGCTTCGGCTGCGAAGTGAATAACCTGGTGCTCGGTGTGCGGCAACTGATGCGTTTGCATGAAGTCACTTTTGTGCAGCATGAAGCAGCCCGCAGCAAGAATGCGGCACAGGAAGCTGCGGCGCAGCTGGAAGTTGTGCGCAAGATGTTGCTGGCAATGGCGTCCGATATGCGCGTGGTGCTGGTACGTCTGGGCACCCGTGTGACGACGCTGCGTTATTTTGCCGATAACAAAGTACAAAGCGAACGCGCCAAACAATATGCGCGTGAAACTTTTGATCTGTACGCACCGCTGGCAAACCGGCTCGGTGTCTGGCAACTCAAATGGGAGCTGGAGGATTTGTCTTTCCGCTTCCTGCAACCAGAAGCCTATAAGCGTATCGCGTCGCAGCTGGAGGAAAAACGGGTAGAGCGTGAGGCTTTCGTTGCCAACTCGATCAAGCGTTTGCAGTCTGAAATGGCGGCAGCCGGTATCAAGGCAGAAGTGTTTGGCCGACCGAAGCATATCTTCAGTATCTGGAGCAAGTTGCGCGGCAAGGCACTTGAGTTTTCCGATTTGTATGATGTGCGCGCGTTCCGCGTGATCGTCGATGATGTGAAAACCTGCTATACCGTAATCGGCATCATCCACAACATCTGGACACCGATACCCGAAGAATTCGACGATTACATCTCGCGTCCGAAACCGAACGGCTATCAATCCTTGCATACCATTGTTATCGCAGAAGACGGGCGACCACTGGAAGTGCAAGTGCGTACCGGAGATATGCACCACTTCGCCGAGTATGGGGTGGCGGCGCACTGGCGTTACAAGGAAGCAGGTAGCTCGAATTTCTCCGGTCAGAAGTACGATGAAAAAATTGCGTGGCTACGGCAATTGCTGGCGTGGAAAAGCGAGGTGGTTGATACCGTTGTCGGTCAAGAGGAAGTCCATCGCGACTGGGTGGAGAAACTCAAGTCGGCCACGCTGGATGATCGCATCTATGTATTAACGCCGCAGGCACGTGTCATCGAATTGCCGAATGGCGCGACGCCTATCGACTTTGCCTATCATCTGCACAGCGATGTCGGGCATCGCTGCCGCGGCGCGCGCGTCGATGGTGTGTTGGTGCCGCTGAATACCGTCCTGAAAAACGGCCAGACCGTAGACATCATCACTGCCAAGGGCGTCAGCACCGTGACCGGTACTGTCGGTCCGTCGCGCGACTGGCTATCACCTGGCTATGCAGTGAGCTCGCGTACTCGCGCCAAGGTGCGTGCATGGTTCAATGCAATTGATATGCAAGAAACCTTGTCGCACGGCCGTGGGCTGGTGGAAAAAACACTGCAGCGTGAAGGCAAAACAGCTGTCAACCTGGAAGAGTTGGCGCATAAGCTGGGTTTCTCCAAGGTCGATGATCTCTTCCTCGCTGTGGGCAAGGATGAGTTCAGCCTGCGCACGGTGGAGCAGGCCTTGCATGGTGAAGATCCAAATGCAGCCAAACTGGCCGAGCAGGAAGATGCTGTCATCCCGCGCAAGAGCCGTGCATCGAGCGTCGTGCAGGGTGCCAAATCCGGCGTGCTGGTGGTCGGCACTGATGGTCTGATGACGCAATTGGCGAAGTGCTGCAAGCCGGCACCGCCGGATGAGATCGTCGGCTTCATTACGCGTGGCAAAGGTGTTTCCATTCATCGCGCCGATTGCAAGAACTTCGTCGAGATGCGTAACAAGGCGCCGGAACGTGTGATTCAGACAGCCTGGGGCAGGCCTGAATCGGCGACGGTGTATCCAGTGGATATTTTTGTGCTGGCTGGCGATCGCCAGGGATTGTTGCGCGATATCTCGGATATTTTCCTGCGTGAAAAAATCAATGTGATCGGCGTTAGTACGCAGAGTGTCAAAGGGCAGGCGCGCATGGCCTTTACGGCAGAAATCGCATCTACTGCGCAATTGCAGAAAGCATTGAACGTAATCCGCGAGGTGAATGGCGTGTTGGAAGCAAAACGCCATTAATCCCGCCTGGTTTCAGGGAGCGGCATTCGGCGGCATATAAAAATTTTCACTTAGTTCACATAAGCACTAGCTAAGTAAATAATTTGCCGCTATAATTTCGCTTCTTTAGGCGCGTAGCTCAGCTGGTTAGAGCACTACCTTGACATGGTAGGGGTCGTTGGTTCGAGTCCAATCGTGCCTACCAACGAAAAATTGGTAAAACCTGTAAGAGCGAGAAAGGCAACCCGGTTATGACACCGCGAACGGCAACCACATTGGTTTCCAGGCGACGCTAAGTCGGGTTCTTTTTCGTCATTACCATTGAAAAAGCGCGGCTAGCCCGCGTTTTTTTTCGTCCGCATTTTTTGTTGTTCAATTTATCCAGTCTAGCGTCAGCATGCAGGGTCCCGCTGAAACGGAGAGCAAAATGATTACAGTCCGTCTTCCCGATGGTTCGCAACGCGAATTTGATACGCCTGTCACCGTAGCGCAAGTTGCTGCCAATATCGGTACTGGCCTTGCCAAGGCAGCTTTGGCAGGTAAGGTCAACGGCGATGTGGTCGATACCTCGTATTTGATCGAAAAAGACAGCGACCTGGCCATCATCACGGACAAGGATGCCGAAGGTATCGATGTCATCCGTCACTCGACCGCTCACTTGCTGGCTTACGCGGTGAAGGAATTGTTCCCGGACGCGCAAGTCACTATCGGCCCTGTGATTGATAACGGCTTTTACTACGACTTCTCGTACAAGCGTCCGTTTACGCCCGAAGACTTGGTTGCGATCGAAAAGAAAATGACCGAGTTGGCGAAGAAAGACGAGCCGGTTACGCGCAAAGTCATGCCGCGTGATGAGGCTGTTGCCTATTTCAAATCGATAGGCGAAGCGTACAAGGCAGAAATTATTGAGTCGATTCCGGCGGATCAGGAAGTGTCGCTGTACACCGAAGGTAAGTTCACTGACCTGTGCCGCGGACCGCACGTGCCATCGACCGGCAAGCTGAAAGTATTCAAACTGATGAAGCTTGCCGGTGCTTACTGGCGTGGTGATTCGAAGAATGAAATGCTGCAGCGTATCTACGGTACCGCGTGGGCCAAGAAAGAAGAGCAGGAAGCCTATCTGCATATGCTGGAAGAGGCCGAAAAGCGCGATCATCGCAAACTCGGCAAGCAATTGGATTTCTTCCATTTCCAGGAAGAAGCGCCTGGCTTGATTTTCTGGCATCCAAAAGGTTGGTCAATCTGGCAACAGGTTGAGCAATACATGCGCAAGATTTATCGCGACAATGATTACCAGGAGGTTAAAGCGCCGCAAATCCTGGATCGTGGCCTGTGGGAAAAAACCGGTCACTGGGATAACTATCGCGAAAACATGTTCGTTACCGAGTCGGAAAATCGCTCGTACGCGCTGAAGCCGATGAATTGCCCGGGGCATGTACAGATTTATAACAGCGATATGCGCAGCTATCGCGATCTGCCTTTGCGCTACGGCGAATTCGGCCAGTGCCACCGCAATGAGCCGTCCGGCGCCTTGCACGGCATGATGCGTGTACGTGGCTTTACGCAGGATGACGGCCATATTTTCTGTACTGAAGAGCAAATTGCCGAAGAAGTAACCGCGTTCCACGCACAAGCGATGGCGGTCTACGCTGCTTTTGGTTTTGACAATATCGACGTCAAACTGGCTTTGCGCCCGGATAGCCGTATCGGTACCGAAGAAAGCTGGGATATTGCTGAGGAATCGCTGCGCTCCGCATTGCGTGCCTGTGGCGTCAGCTGGACCGAATTGCCGGGCGAGGGTGCGTTTTACGGTCCGAAAATCGAATATCACCTGAAAGACAGCCTCGGACGTGCATGGCAGGTTGGTACCGTGCAGATCGACCCGTCTATGCCGGGTCGCCTGGGTGCTGAGTATGTTGCCGTTGATAACAGCCGCAAGACGCCGATCATGTTGCACCGGGCCATCGTTGGTTCGCTGGAGCGTTTTATCGGTATTTTGATCGAGCATTACGCCGGAGCGTTGCCATTATGGCTAGCCCCGGTGCAAATTGCCGTGCTGAATATCTCCGATGCGCAGGCTGATTATGCGAAAGCTGTTGCACAAAACCTGAAAAAACAAGGGTTTAGGGTACAGCTAGATTTGCGTAATGAGAAAATAACCTATAAAATACGCGAGCATTCCGTTCAGAAGC
>JBEBUE010000208.1:0-5796 GCA_040393485.1 Herminiimonas sp. | reverse complement strand
GCGGCTTGCTGGTGACCAGCGATCAGGAAGGACGTTTCCACGTTGCTTGCGCGGCGATCCCGAATGCGGATCGAGGTTCCAACTTCGTCATGAATGTGGATGAGCGCACTCTGCCATCCGGTTATCGCCTGACAACAGAGAACCCGCGGGACGTACGTGTCACCCGCGGCAAGATGGTCAAACTCAATTTTGGTGCAAGCGTACATCGCGTAGTGCGACTGGAGCTCTCCGGTGCTGCATTCGTTGGAGACGGTACAGAACTGCAAGCACCTTATATCTCGGAGCTGGATAAATTGCCTGAGCAACTGCAAACACGTCCTACGGTTCTGCGTATTGCATACCGTCAGGGCAAGGAATCGAAGGACCTCGCCAAGAAACGTATCGCTGCTGTCAGTGACCGTGTACAGCGAATGTGGAAGGAGAAGCGCAAGAAAGGGCATGAGGAAAGCGAGCCACTTGTTCCGCTGATGATAGAAACAGAGCTGGAGGGTGCGCAATGATGCTCCGACCACACACCATCGCATTGGCGATCAGTATGTTGTTTGCAGGCCCATCTACCTGGGCGGATACAGAAATAAACGGCAAACGTATCGATAATGGTCGTATCGATTTGCAATCGATACCGCGTCCTGCAGAAGTGCAACCAGCGATTGCTTATCCTATGCCGTCCGGCGTGACACGCGCCGAGGCGACCGAGATGCGCAACCGTGCAGCGCAAGTGCCTGCCGCACCGGCAGACCTGAGCAAGGCATTGCAGGAAGCCAAAGGCTTGAGCCTGTTCGTATCTGGTAAGGCAGACCTGACGCCATCCGCCAAGGAGTCGCTGGACGCACTGGTGGCTGAAATACATGCACGCAAAGGCGTAATCGCTGGTATGCGGATAGCGATCGTTGGCCATACAGACAATCAACGTCTGTCACCGAATGCCAAACGCATCTTTACTGATAACCAGGGTTTGTCTGAAGCACGTGCGTTGACGGTAGCGGCTTACCTGAAGCAGGCTTTGAAAAATCCTGCGATCACATACTCGATAGACGGTAAGGGTGAAAGCCAGCCACTGGCCTCAAATGCGACGCCGGAAGGCATGGCGCGTAACCGCCGCGTGGCTTTGCAAGTCTGGTTCGATGTGGCGGCACCGGTGGTTGCTTTGCCTAAACCTGCGCCCTGTTCACCGCAGGCTGCGTCGCAGATGATAGATGCACCGTTCCGTATCACTATCGATGGAGAACCATTCCAGGGAAATGAAACGAACGAAGCTGACGGTCAGCGTTGTACTGACGTTGCGCTGGAGCGTGCAGACATCCAGGTGCGTTACGATAGCCTGGCAATTGCACCGACCATGAATATCTGGGCAACCCCGAATGCAGCGGTCAAAGGTCAGCAAGTCGAGTTCCGTGCCTGGTCCAACTACATACCGTGGCTGAAGAAGGCCGAATTACGTCTGTTTAAAGCAGGACAAAAAACGCAAGAAAAGCCATTTGAAGTATTGCCGGTTTCATGGAGTGGCGTGACGCACTGGACTGCACCGGCTGTAGCCGATGACCAGGTCTTTTACCTGTTGCGCGTGTATGACGAGCAAGGACGTTTTGACGAGACCAGCCTGAAGTCGCTGAACTTGTTGAATCGTGCAATGCCTGCGAATGAAGATAAGGACAAGATAGAGCGCGAGCGCCTGACCGGTTACGGTGAAAACAGCCTCGCACTGCGCAATATCCCTGTGACCGGCGGTACGATTACCGTCAACGGCACCCATATGCAGCCGGGGCAACGCGTTGCGGCACTCGGTTTGGATTTACCGGTAGATGCGAATGGCAAATTTGCGATGAAGCAAATCATGCCAGCTGGCCCGCAGTCTGTCGAAGTCACAGTGACAGAAGCAGACGGTCGTGCGAACAGTTTCCGTCGTAACCTGAATATCGCAGCGGATGACTGGTTCTACCTGGCGCTCGGTGATTTGACGGTCGGAAAGAACAAGGTATCCGGCCCGATCAAACTGGTGACGGGTGACAACGGCGACCATTACGACAATAAAGTCTATGTCGATGGTCGTGCCGCGTTCTACTTGAAGGGCAAGATCAAAGGCGAGTATCTGCTGACTGCGTCCGCCGATACGCGTGAAGGACCATTCAAGGATTTGTTCTCGAACTTCTCCAGCAAGGATCCTAAGTACCTGTTACGCAGTATCGATCCGAACCTGTATTACCCGGTTTATGGCGATGACAGCACCACCGTTGATGATGCGCCGACACAAGGCAAGTTCTATGTGAAACTGCAAAAAGGCGATTCGCATGTGTTGTGGGGTAATTTCAAGACCACATGGTCGGGTACCGAGTTGATGCAGTATTCGCGTGGCCTGTATGGTGCGCAATTGCGCCATCGTTCGGAAGAGGCGACCACCTACGGCGAGAAGCAAACGCAGGTGGATGCCTTCCTGGCAGATCCTGGCACGCTGTCGTCGCGTGAAGAGTTCCGTGGTACCGGTGGCTCGCTTTACTACTTGCGTCACCTGGATATTACCCAGGGCTCGGAGCGCGTGTGGGTAGAGGTACGCGACAAAGATTCCGGTATGGTGATCGAACGTCGTGAACTGGCACCTGCACAGGATTACGAAATCAACTACCTGCAAGGTCGCATCTTGCTGCAATCACCTTTGTCATCCACTGGCGGCAGCGCCAGCCTGATCATGACTTCGGCGGTGAGTGGCAATCCGGTCTATCTGGTGACGACCTATGAGTACGCACCTGGCGTGACAGCTATTAACAATCTGTCGACCGGGTTCCGCGGCAGCCAATGGCTGAACGATCACGTACAACTGGGTATCAGCAGTTACCACCAGGGTGAAGACGGCACTAGCCAGACCCTGAAAGGAATCGACGGTACCTTCCGTTACAAACCAGGTACCTGGGTCAAGTTCGAGGCTGCACAATCAAAAGGTCCGGGGAGCGGCTCACAAACTTCGCTTGATGGTGGTTTCGGCTTCAACAGCCTCAATACCGGTACCAACAAGACTGCTGGCGCGCAACGGGTGGAAGCGGCGGTTGACCTGGCAGAAATCACCGATGATATGAAGGGCAAGTTCTCTGCCTATGCGCAGAATCGTGAACGCGGTTACTCGGCGCCCGGCCAGATCGGTGTCAGTGGTGAAGCGATCAAGCAGCATGGCGTGAACGCAGATGTGGAAATCGTGCAAGGTACGCGTTTGCTGGTTAAGGCGGATCAACGCAATGGCGACCTGCAAGACAGCCAGAATCTGGAAGTCGCAGTACGTCAAACCATTAATCCTGAATGGGATGTGGCAGTCGGTGCCCGTATGGATGATCGCAGCAAGGTCGTGGCCAACGCCAGCCCATTGTTATCGCAAACCGGTTCGCGTACCGACGCGCAAGTACGTGTCGGTTACAAGCCAGAGCGCAAGGATGGCAAGCCGGGTGAGAAGGATGACTGGGAAGCTTATGGCTTCGTGCAGGCGACACTGGAGCACGATGCCACGCGCGATGCGAATAACCGTGTCGGTGTTGGTGGCTCCTTGCAAGTCAGCGAACGTGTCAAACTGCTCGCCGAAGTATCGGATGGCAGCATGGGCATAGGCGGCAAGGTTGGTGCTGATTATCGCGTATCGGATCGCAGCAATGCCTACCTGACTTATGCGATGGAAACTGAAAGCCCGGATATTGCATGGCGCGGTCGTCAGGGGACCCTGGTATCTGGTGCCAGCACCCGCGTATCGGATCAGTTACGTGTCTTCGGCGAGGGGCGTGCATCGAACGGTGCCGGTCCGCAAAGCCTGACGCAAGCCTTTGGTATGGATTGGGCGCCGAATGATCGCTGGAACTGGGGCGCGAAAGCAGAATACGGTACCGTCTCGGATCCGTTGGCGGGTGATCTTGAGCGTCGCGCACTGGGTGGTTCGGTCGGCTATAAAAAGGATGGCCTGAAGTATGGCGGTAGCCTGGAATGGCGCAAGGACAGCGGTAATGTATCCGGTGAACGCACGACCTGGCTGATGCGCAATACGCTGGGCTATCAGGTCGATGCTGCCTGGCGCATCCTGAGCAAGTTCAATATGTCGCGTTCCAGTAATAACCAGGGCGCGTTCATCGATGGTAATTATCGTGAATTCGTACTGGCGAGCGCCTATCGCCCGGTTGATAACGATCGCTGGAATACCTTGTTCAAGTACACCAACCTGAACAACGTTCCGACCAATGGTCAATTGACGCCATCCGGTTTGAATGCAGACTACGCACAACGTAGCCAGGTGTTTGCAGTCGATACGATTTACGACTTGCTGCCGTGGTTGTCGGTCGGTGGTAAATATGCCTTCCGTATCGGTGAACTGAAGACGCCAGTCGCCGGTGGTTAATGGTTCTCCAGCCGTGCTGACCTGTGGGTACTGCGTGCTGACGTGCATTTTGTCAAAGAGTGGGATGCCTTGATCGAGTTCCGTAACCTGCGGGCGACGGAAGCGAAAGATGCCAAGGCAGGCGCATTGCTGGGTCTGTATCGTCACTTCGATAAAGGCATCAAAGCGGGTGTCGGCTATAACTTTACGAACTATTCGGACGATTTGACGGACTTGTCGTATCGCAGCCGTGGCTTCTTTGTGAATGTATTGGCGACTTACTGATAGAAACGTACCCGGAGGGCAATTTGTTGCTCTCCGGAATGTGTTGACGGCTGTTTCTGTATAATGCGCGGCCTATAAGGCCGGCATAGCAGTGCTTTGCCGATTCCCGTAGTCCAGGGTCACGCATTCCGTTTTCATCAGAAGTGTATGTCCATTAAACCAATCGTTTTTGCAGTGCTATCCGTCGTTTCCGCCGTTTCGTTTGCAGATGAAAATGGAGCCGGAAAATTCTATTTAGGCCTTGATGCCGGTAGCGGCAAGGTTAAGAAAAAAACGCCTCAGATACCGAACTTTCGGACTACTTCCGAAACGGATAGGGTTGATGGCGGCCGCCTTTATGTCGGTTACCAGATCACCCCCAGGTTGAGTGCAGAGCTTGGTGCGGTGCGCGTCAGCGACTACCAGCAAAGTGCCACCAATGGCTTCCTGTCCTACGATGCCAGGGCCGTGACCAAGCACTACGATCTGTCTTTATTCTATAAATTACCGGAAGTCTTGCCAGGATTGTTCGTGCTTGGCGGTATGACGCACTCGACGGTAACGACGACTATCCAGGTTCCTCTTCTCAATAGTAGTACCTCGATCCGGAAAACGGATAAAGACTTTACCTGGGGTGGCGGCTATGAAACCCGGCTATTCGACAACGTGGATGGGCGTGTTATGTATGCACGCTATGCCGGCGCAAACCTTTTAACCATAGGCCTCAAATATCGTTTCCCATAAGCAGGCAAGGGATTCGGTTGAGGGCAACTTAAAATAATCCGATCTTGGCGTTGTATGGCAGGGACAAGAGGTAGATCAGTTTGCGGGTTTGCTGACCATTTCGATGGTGGAAATAACATCGCGTACCTTGAATGGTTTCAGTAAAACCCGTGAGACTCGTAACATCTTCAGGCGTTCGGCTAATTCTTCATCGCATGCCGGGGTGATGACGACAATTGGCATATCGGGCTGATTATTGAATGATGCATTACGCAGTTCGTACAGAAACTTCAGGTCAGTTGCCTCGTCCTCTATCGTAGTAATTAAACCGGCGAATTCTTCGCTCCCCAGATAGTGCTGGGCATTGTGTACGTTGGATGCCTTTCGGACTATTGCTAGATTCAAATGGCGCGCAGTGAGCGCAATCACGCTGCCCGCCATATGATTTTTTTCGACTAGCAAGATAC
>JBEBUE010000207.1:0-5804 GCA_040393485.1 Herminiimonas sp. | reverse complement strand
CTCGCGCATGAGCTAAACCAGCCGCTGGCGGCGATCTCGAGCTACACCACTGGTGCACTGAATATGCTGGAGCGCGATAAGTCCAAGGAAGCCGAAGTCAATATCGATATGCTCACGCATGCGCTGGAAAAAGCGCAGGCACAGGCACAACGCGCCGGACAAATTATCCGCAGCGTGCACACCTTCGTGAAAAAACGCGAACCTATGCGTACTGCGGTGACCGCTGGTCGAACTGCAGGCACAGAAATACTTCGTCTTCATCAAGATCGATATCCCGGACAACCTGCCTCCGGTGCTGGCTGATCATGTTTTGCTGGAACAAGTACTGCTCAACCTGACGCGCAATGCGATTGAATCGATGCAAGGCATCGCTCCGGAAAAACGCGTGCTGCGCATCGCCGCTGCCGTCGATAATGCGATACCGCCGAATGTTGTGGTATCGATCAGCGACCAGGGGCACGGCATCCCGCCGGAAGTTGCGGAGCGACTGTATTCGCCGTTCTTCTCGACCAAGGCGGACGGCATGGGCATGGGCTTGAGCATTTGTCGCACTGCAATAGAATTCCATGGTGGCACCCTCACGCATGCCGATAATCCGGGCGGTGGCACTATCTTCCGTTTTTCACTTCCGACATTGCAAAATCGCCTGATCGAAACGACAATGCGTGCAAACCGAAGATAAAAATATCCTTTTGATATATTTTTGATACTTATATCAGCGACGCAAAAGCTGATACCACTTAGATACAACGCAACACACGGCAGACCGACAGGATATTGAATGCTGCACATTATTGACGATGAAGAAGTAATCCGTGACTCGCTGATGTGGCTGGCGAAGTCACGCGGCATCCCGGCCGCTGCATACGACAGTGGCAAGGCTTTCCTCACCACGCTGGATAACATGCCCCGCGCCACCAGCCCGCAAGGACAATGCATCTTGCTGGACGTGCGTATGCCGGAAGTCAGCGGCGTCGCATTATTCGACCTGCTGACCACACGCGGCCTTACACAAACCTTCCCGGTCATTTTCCTGACTGGTCACGGCGATGTGCCGATGGCGGTCGATACACTGAAGCGCGGCGCTTTCGATTTCTTTGAAAAACCGTTCAATGACAACAAACTGATGGATCGCATCCAGGAAGCACTCGCCTCCTCCGAACATGCGTCCGCCAGCGTGGCCATCCACACACGACTGGCAGCCTTGTCCGGCCGCGAACGCGAAGTGCTGGATCTGATCCTCGAAGGCAAGATGAATAAAGTCATCGCCGATAAACTGGGGATCAGCATGCGTACGGTAGAAGTACACCGCGCGCATATCTTCGACAAGATGAACGTAAAGACCGCGGTCGAGCTGGCCCGCCTCTTGAAGTAAAATCACACCACATCAGGGCACGCATCGTGCCCTGATAACCCGGCATTTTCTGAACCCTTATCCCATTCCGGCGCACCGCGCTGATCGTCATGCATATCGTCAACATCCTGCTGCCCGACTTCTTGCTGATCCTGTTCGGCGCAGCCTTGTTCCGCATCACCAAATGGCATGCAGAATTCTGGATAGGGATGGAGAAGCTGATTTACTACGTGCTGTTCCCTGCACTGCTGTTTTATTCCTGCGCACGCTCACCGATCAATTTCGCCGCCACCGGTCAATTCCTGCAAGTCGCAATTGCTGCCTGTATTACCGGCATCATATTCGGCTGGCTGGCCAAGCCGCTGTTCAAATCCGAACCCATGGTTTTTGAATCCGGTGTGCAAACAGCATTCCGCTTCAATTCATATATCGCACTGGCCATCGCCAGCCGCCTTGGTGGCGCAGAAGGCACATCGCTGATGGGCCTGGTAATCGGCTTCGCGGTCCCCTTGTGCAATATGGCCGCCGTCCACGCACTGGTGAAGAACAAGGGCGGGCTGATGTTTGAATTACTGAAAAATCCGCTGCTGATGGCCACGCTCGGTGGCGTCATCTTCAACCTGCTCGGCTTCCATGTACCTGAACTGGCAGGCGCCTTCCTGTCACGCCTGGGCAACGCCTCCATTGCACTCGGCCTGATCATGGTCGGCGCCGGCCTGCGCCTGACCGGTTTGCATGCATCGAAAGGCATCGCCGCCTACTTCATTATCGTCAAACTGCTGATCGTGCCGCTGGTCACTTACGGCCTCGGTCTCTGGCTCGGCCTGTCGACCTCACATTTACAGATGGTCGTCATGTTTGCTGCACTGCCGACTGCTTCGAGCGCATATGTGCTGGCCGTACGCATGGGCGGCAACGGCCCTTTTGTGGCTTTCCTGATTTCGGCAGGCACCCTGATTTCGATGGCGACGCTACCGTTGTGGCTGGCGCTGTTGCAGTAAGCAGGAATTTTTCTGCTTTTTTTCTGTACCCCGCCTGATTGGGCACTATCGCGACTCCCGGCGCAGGATAAAATACGCTCGCCTGAAAAAAGATTGAACTCAGGACACATATACGCATCGTAACTGCAGGCTGAGTACTACCACGAGGCGCATCATCCGGCACACAACCTCAGGGATACCCTTATTCAATGCAAAATTTCACTGCTCATCTGCATGAAGAAGCTGGCACCCTCGCACTGGGCGCATCTCTTGCGCGCGCATTGCAGCCGGGCCTGACCATTTATCTGCACGGTGACCTGGGCGCGGGAAAAACCGCATTGACGCGTGCCATGCTGCATGCACTGGGTCACACAGGGCATGTGAAAAGCCCGACTTACACATTGGCTGAACCCTATACGGTCACCATCGGCGCTGAAACGGTCAACGTCATCCACTTCGACCTGTATCGGATGGCAAGCGCAGAAGAGTTCCTGGATGCCGGCTTCCGTGAGTACTTCAATCAGCAAACGATCTGCATTATCGAATGGCCGGAAAAGGCCGAAACGGTATTGCCGCCTCCAGACATCAGCATTTCACTCGCAGTCGCGGGCGAAGGGCGTGATGTAGAATTGCATGCGTTGTCCGACCAAGGTGTTGAATGTCTGAACCGACTGAAATTCGCTCCCAACCTGTGAAAGCAAAAGTCCGCCGTACGGTCCTCAAGGCCGGTGGCACTTTGCTGATCTCGCTGTTTTCGCCGCTACCGGCATATGCTTCACAAATCCTCGCCGTGCGCGTATGGCCTTCCGAGGACTACACCCGCGTCACGCTGGAAAACGACGCCAACCTGAAGACCAATCACTTCATCATCAAAAACCCTGAGCGGCTGGTGGTGGATGTCGAAGGCATAGACCTGAATCCGACGCTGAAAAGCCTGATCGCGAAGATTCAGCCTAACGACCCGTATATCAAACAAGTCCGAGTCGGCCAGAACCGTCCGGGCGTCGTGCGCCTGGTGTTCGACCTGAAGGAAGAAGTGAATCCACAGGTGTTTACATTGGCACCGGTAGACAAGTATCAACACCGATTGGTGTTCGATCTGTATCCGGTCAATCCGCCAGATCCGATCGCCGCACTGATAGAAAAAGGCCAATGGTCACTCGACAAGCCAGATGAGCCGGCCATGCCGCCGCCAGTGGCTGAAGTCAAACCACCGTACGCCGAACCCAAAACCGAACGACCACCGCAAGTCAACCGCATGCTGACTATCGCGCTCGATCCTGGTCATGGCGGCGAAGATCCCGGCGCAGTTGGCCGTGGCGGCAGCTATGAAAAACACATCGTGCTGGCGATCGCCAAACGCCTCAAGGCCAAGCTGGAACAGCATCCGAATATGCGTGTCATGTTGACGCGTGACGGCGATTACTTCGTGCCGCTGCATGTGCGCGTACAAAAAGCACGCAAGGTACAAGCTGACTTATTCGTATCGATACACGCAGACGCCTTCGTGCAACCGACCGCAAATGGTTCGTCGGTTTTCGCCCTGTCGGAAAAAGGTGCCAGCTCGACTGCTGCACGCTGGCTGGCAAACAAGGAAAATGCGGCTGATCTGATCGGCGGCACGAATATCAAAAATCACGACAAGCAACTCGCCAGCGTCCTGCTCGACCTCTCCACGACGGCGCAGATCAATGACAGCCTGCGTCTGGGCAAAGCGGTCTTGAATGAGATCGGCGGCGTCAATCGCCTGCACAAGAACGCCGTGGAACAAGCGGGCTTTGCAGTATTGAAAGCGCCAGATATCCCGAGCATCCTGATCGAAACCGCCTTCATCTCCAATCCTGAAGAAGAAGCCAAGCTGAACGACGATGCTTATCAGGACCGGATGGCTGATGCGGTGGCACAAGGTATCAAGAAATACTTTGCGAAAAATCCACCACTGGCGAAAAGCCGGATGATGTAACTAGTAAAGAAAGTACGATAAAAAAAGGCGCTGGGGTATAACCGCAGCGCCTTTTTTAATTTATTTAGTTCTGAAGCGTTGCAAGACTTTCCACAAGGCTCCCAGCGCAACCGGCACTGCGGCCGCACCGACACCGATCAGGACGATGGTATTGAGATGATCGCGAATGATAGGAATGTTACCGAACAGGTAGCCACCGACTACCAGCAAACCGACCCACAGCACCGCGCCGATAACGTTAAATAGCTGGAAACGGAAGAAAGTCATTTCCGAGACGCCGGCAATAAACGGAGCGAAGGTACGTGCAATCGGGATGAAGCGCGCCAGGATCAAGGTCTTGCCACCATGCTTTTCATAAAAGGTATGCGTTTTACGCAAGGCATCCCGATCCAGCCAGCGGTAATCGTGGGTGAATACTTTCTCGCCTATCGCATGCCCGATCCAGTAATTGACCGTATTACCCAAGATCGCCGCCACCATCAGCAAACCCAGCAACAGCCATAGATTCATACTGCCGGACGCGCAAAACGCGCCCGCAATAAACAGCAAGGTATCGCCGGGCAAGAAGGGGAAAACGACCAGGCCGGTTTCGCTAAAGATAATCGCAAACAGCACGACGTATATCAACATGCCGTATTGCGCGATAAAAGTGCCTAAATACTTGTCGACATGCAAAATCATGTCGAAGAACTGCATGAAATCCATAATTTTCCTTGGTTGCGGCAGAATGATACACCAGCGGCACTGCCGACAGGCACCGTAGAAAGACTGCAGGCAGCGCCGACAGTTCACTGCGGATCGGAGCCGTGCGACCATGCAATCCGAAGTTATAATCTACCCATGTACGCAACCACCCAACCTTTCCGGCCGATACAGCCACTTTCCGATCAACTCATTTCGCAAATCGCCGCCGGTGAGGTGGTCGAACGACCGTCTGCCGTCGTCAAGGAATTGCTGGAAAACGCGCTGGATGCAGGTGCCACGCAAATCAACATCCGCCTGGAGCAAGGCGGCGTAAAGCGCATCGCAATTACCGATAACGGACGCGGCATTGCCCCGGAACAATTACCGCTGGCACTGGCACGCCACGCAACGTCCAAGATCAATTCACTGAACGAACTGGAAAACGTCGCGACACTCGGTTTCCGCGGCGAAGCACTGGCTTCGATCGCCTCAGTTTCGCAACTGACACTGACTTCGCGCACCGCAGACGCACCGCACGCATGGGAAATCAGCGGCGTGCAAGGCAGCGATCAAAAGAACACCGTCGCACCATCATCCGGCTCGCCCGGCACCACCGTCGATGTGCAAGATCTGTATTTCAATACACCGGCACGACGCAAGTTTCTGAAAACAGAACAAACCGAATTCGGCCACTGCGCAGAAGTCGTGCGCCGCATCGCGTTGTCACGTCCGGATGTCGCGTTCTCGCTGACGCATAACGGCAAGACCGTCGATCACTGGTCGGTGAATGACATCGCCAAACGCAGCGCACATATCCTCGGCA
>JBEBUE010000206.1:0-5806 GCA_040393485.1 Herminiimonas sp. | reverse complement strand
CCTGATTCAGACCGCACTGACTAACAGCCATAACGGTATCAAGGTGATTTCCTTGCCGCGTGTAATGAAGGAAATGGCAGGAATATCCCCTGATGATGTCTTGTCGTTGCTGACGCAATTGCGACTCTATTTCGATGTGCTGGTACTGGATCTAGGTGGTCTCGCGGATATGGAACTGGTGGAGTGTATGGCCAATGCGTCCGATCAGGTTTTGTTTGTGACGGATCAAAGTGCCGGAGCCCTGGTGTCACTCTCGGGCATGCTCAAGGAATTCAATAAACACGGAGGGGATGCGAGCCGCCGGCAATTGATCGTCAATCGCTATGACATACGTTATGGGATGAGCGCGCAACAGATTGCCGAACGGTTCAATTTGCCATTGGCTGCCGCGCTGCCGGAATGCACATTGCGCTTGATGAGTAGTGCCAATCAGGGAAAGTTATTACATGAAGTCGCCAAGCATGATCCATACGTGCGAGCGATACAGGATCTGGCAGAAAAATTATTGAATCCGCACGCCGAAAAACATAGCGGAAAGTTGTCTAGTTGGGTTCCAGGTTTTCTCAAGCCATAAAAATATAGAACTTATACAACGGCAGTAGCCGGGATAGAGGCAGAGCGAGATGAATGATCAAGCGGGATTAGCCAATGAGGATAGTGCCTTTGTGAATACGCAGAGGTTCCAAGACATCAAAACTGCCGCGTATGACAATCTGCTGACACGGATAGAAGAACTCGGCGCCGAGTTTGGGCGTTGGTCACGTTCCGCGATTCAGCAATTCGTCAACCTGGACGTAGATGGTTTTGTACGCTTACGTCGTATTCCCCTCAATGAAAACGAGGTGCGCCTGATCGCCGATGCATTGACCAAGGAACTCGCCGGACTGGGACCTTTGGAAGATCTGTTGGCGGATGGTGATGTTGAGGATATTTTGATCAACGGCTACAACGACGTCTTTGTTTCGCGGCATGGTGTGCTGCAACGTGAAACGCTGCGCTTTACCGACAACAATCATTTGCTGCGCATCGTGCGCCGTATCCTGGCACCACTTGGACGTCGGCTCGATGAATCGAATCCTATGGTCGATGCACGCTTGCCAGATGGGGGGCGGCTGAATGTCGTGATTGAGCCGCTGGCGGTAGATGGTCCGATGGTATCGATACGGAAATTCCGTCGTGATCCACTTAAGCCTTCAGACCTGCAACAACTAGGCACGCTGAACGATGAACTGTTTGGTTTGCTGGAAACCGCCGTCAAGGCACGTTGCAACATCCTGATTTCTGGCGGCACTAGCTCCGGTAAGACTTCCTTGCTCAATGCGCTGGCTTTTTTCCTGCCAGAGAACGAGCGTGTGGTGACGGTTGAAGACACCGCAGAACTCTCACTAAACCATCCGCATGTAGTGCGCCTGGAGTCGCGCATAGGTAGCTTCGAAGGAACCGGTGTGGTGACGATACGAGACCTGATACGCAATAGCTTACGTATGCGACCGGATCGCATCATCGTTGGCGAGGTGCGCGGTGCTGAAGTGCTGGAAATGCTACAGGCGATGAATACAGGCCATGATGGGTCGATGGCAACCATACATGCAAACACACCGCGTGAATGTTTGCACCGGATAGAAATGCTGGCAGGCTTTGCCGGCTTTCAGGGCAGCGAATCCAGCTTGCGTCGCCAGATCGCCGGTGCGATTGATTTTATCGTGCAGATCGGACGCTTATCTAATGGTCGGCGTCGCATCGTGTCGATTACAGAAATAACCGGCGTAGGTGACAACATCATCACTACGCAAGAACTGTATCGCCATGAAAGTTTTAATGGACCGGACGGTGAAGAAAAGGATCGCTGGGTTTCGCTGGGTATACAACCGCACTCGCCGAAACTGAAGAAAATGCGACAAATGACACCGAACGGCGACCATACACAAAAGAGAAACTAACCATGTCTGCGCTTACTTTATGGATAGCCGCAGCCGCGATACTGTTACTCGCCGGCGGTATTCTGTTATGGCAAAACGCACAGTTGCATCAGCAACAGGATGCAACCTCTGCTTTTGTCGATCATCAGATACGCAGCATGGCGCAGCAACATACCTTGTCGGCCGAAGAGGTGGAGACGGATGCCGTCACCATGCCGCGTGTTGAATCCAATATCTGGCGCAAATTTTGTTTACGCGCGGGGATAGTGCCGACTCCTTTGTTCTATATGGTGTTGACCGTTCCTGGACTGGTTCTTACTTTAATAGCAGCTATCTTCGGTGGGGTGCTGTCCGTCGTCTGCACTATCGTTCTGTATGTGACGCTGTGCTATTTCCGTCTCTGGCTCAAGGCCATGCGCAGGCACCAAAAGATGGTGCATCAATTACCCGCATTTCTCGACACTATGGTCAGGTTGACGATCGTTGGCAATAGTCTCGAATCTGCTTTCCAGGCTACCGTGCTGACCACTGAAGCGCCTTTGCGTGAAATGCTGGATCGCTCGAATCGCCTGGTACAGGCTGGTATGGATCTTGAGCATGCGTTGCTGCAGAAAGCACGTGTTTTCTGCGTCGTGGAGATGGAACTAATTGCTGCAGTGATCGGTGTGGCACTTCGCTTTGGGGGACGTGCCGATACCGTACTGGAGCGTATGGCAGCGTTTATGCGTGATCGTGAACATGCGCAAAACGAACTGGTCGCTTTATCCGCAGAGACGCGTTTGTCCGCATGGATATTGGGCTTGCTTCCTATTGGTCTTGGCTTCTTCATGATCATTTTTAATAACAATATGTTCGTGACGATGATGGAAGATCCGATAGGAAAGAACATGCTGTTTATCGCTGGTTTGCTGGAAGCTATAGGCGCCTATTCCTTGTATCGCCTGGCTAAATCGGTATAGAAAAATGAGCCCACAAGTCCTCAATATTTTATCTATCGTATTGTTTGCCATCGCGGCTTTTCTGGTTGGTAGTGTCTTGTTGCGGCAGGCTTGGCAATTCATGCGCAGCGAAAAGGTATTGAACCGTCGTATTGATACCCATGAAAGCCAGATTGAGGAAGCCAAGCCAGAGGGCCCCTTCCTGCGTCGCTGTATAGAAGGCTTTCTATCCTATATGGCACATTGGGTGGATACGCCATTGGGCAAGCAATTGGTGGCGGAAGAAGATCGCGTCTTGTTGGATCAATGCGGCATCAACGATACACGCGGTAAGACCTTGTTCTTTGCAACGCGGGTCGTGTTAGGGCTGGGACTTCCTATCGTGGCCTGGAGCATGTTGCGTGATGAATCTCCATTCATCATCCTGTTTGCCGGCTTCATGGGTTTTGCCCTTGGTTATATGGGGCCTAAATGGCTGATGCTACTTAAGGCCAAGGAGCGTCGGCGTCGGGCTGCGGAAGAATTGCCATTGCTCATAGATTTGTTGCGCTTGTTGCAAGGTGTCGGCTTGTCGATAGATCAAAGTCTGAACGTGATCGAAAACGAATTCTCCAGTTCATTGCCGATACTGAGTAAAGAATTACAGATTGCGGCTCAGCAATATCTAAATGGTCGAACCAGGGAGCAGTCATTACGTCGCTTTTCGACCATCTTCAATAACGAGGACATGAGCGCCATCGCACGCCTGATTATCCAGGTCGATCGATACGGCGGCGCGGTGCAGCAGCCGTTGCAGCAATTCAGCGACAGGGTGCGGGAACAGCGCAAGCTCGACATGAAAGAAAAGATAGGAAAACTCACTGTGAAGATGACAGGTGTCATGGTCGTCGCGCTCCTGCCTGCCTTGTTGATTATTACAGGTGGTGCGGGCTTTCTGGCAATTGTTCGTGCGCTTTCGAAGATAGGAACCTGATCATGAAAATACCTACCGGCATGGCGGTTGTTGCCCTGGCCATCTTCCTTGCCAGTGGCTGTTCGAGTTTTAACTCTCCGGCTAATGATTTCGCCGAGCGTAACGAAGCTGCGATACAGAGGCAGCAAGCGGCAGACGCGGAACGCCCTGCTTTGGATAACAAGCAGGTCTATCTGGACATGATTAAAAAGATGCAGGAGCGATCACTGTACTTTGCTTCTATTGCACATATCGACGCTTATCAAAAAAGTTACGGCAGCACACCAGAGATCCAGCGCCTGTATGCCGATGCTTTGCGCGCTACCGGGCAGGAGGATGCGGCGGAAAAGCAATACAAAAGCATATTGAATAGCAGTGAAGCGTCTGCTGCTTGGCATGGCCTGGGCCTGCTGGAGGCGCAGCGCGGAAATTCCGCGGCTGCAATCGTGAATTTGCGTGAAGCCAACCGTCTCAATCCTACCAATGCTGCGGTACTGAGTGACCTGAGCTACGCATTGATGAATGATGGAAATTACGGCGAGGCACGCATGCCGCTGATGCAGGCTGTAGAGATGGCGCCAGGTAGTCGCAGAGTGATTAGTAACCTGGCTTTATTCTTTTTGCTCTCCGGCGACGAAAAAAAAGCAAATTCGTTGATGGTGGAAGCCAATGTGCCATCCGATGTCAGGGTAGAAATATACAAGCGCAAGGAAGCAATCGTGTCACGCTCGGGAGGAATTGCAGCAAGCGGCAGTGGTCGCAATCTACAGGAGCGAGTCTTGCCGACCGTAGCAACTAGCAACGGTATGCAATTACAACTGCAATTGCATTTGTTGCAGCCGAACGTGGTACCACGCAATCGTAGCGAATGAGCTGTGGTTGAACCACGCGAGTCTGACGTTTCGGAGGATCTATGTTTCTACATATGAAATATTTGCGCTGCATGAGGGCTGCTCTAGCGATTGCTGCCGTAACTGTGTTCGCGAGTTCTTACGGTTTTGCCCAGGCACCAGCTGCTGATGCCGAGCCGCAGGTACAAGTGATGCAAAGCAAGCCGCCAGCACGTGAGATTGGAGAGGTCACGTCGTCCTTATTGCGTATGCAGGCGAACGGCAGTGTGGCCGGTGCAGCCTTGCCTATGTTGGGTGCGACGAGTGCCATTAGCTGGGAACGTTACAAGAACAGTTTTGCTTACCCGATCCCGGAATATTTTGGCAAGGTCGTCAAAAAATCCGAGGGGCAATAGCCTTACTTGACGCTGGTTATCATGAAAACATGGTCGAGATCATGCTTTGCTGACAGATGTATGCAAGCACATGTGCATGCATCGCGCCAGCGTGGCTCGGTCGTTGTGATGGCTGCTATCGCTATTTCAACCATGGTGATCCTGCTGGCTACGATAGATATCGGTTACCTTTTCTTCCAGAAACGTGAAATGCAAAAAGTCGCGGATATGGCCGCGCTTGCGGGCACGCAGCAACTATCGCGAGTGTCTGACGATCAATGCGCATCGGCGTTTGCCGTTGCGCAGGGAAGCGCACAGGTTGGGCAAGGTTTTACTGGCACCCTTACCATCAGCTGTGGCCGCTGGGATCCGACCCTGACCGGGCAGACTCATTTTCAGGTGTATCCGAACGGGGTAACGCCAAACGGTGCAACGGCACCGACGGCAGTCAGTGTGCTGACGAGTCGTACTTTCCGTAGTTTCTTTGGTGCGTGGGTGAGCCGCGATATCACGGCACTGGCAATTGCGACTGCAGACGCGCCGCTGGCCGTGTTTTCAGTTGGATCCAGACTGTTACGAATTAACGGAGGTGTCGTTCCGGGTTTGTTGACGACGTTGGGCGTCAACATAAATGGCACAGCATTGGCTTCCTACAATGGCCTGGCTAATGTGAGCGTGACGCCAGGAGGATTGTTAAACCAGCTGGGTTTTCAGATTCCCGCCAGCGCAGACGTGGGTACGATCAAGCAGGCAGTATTGGCTAACGTAGGCG
>JBEBUE010000205.1:0-5807 GCA_040393485.1 Herminiimonas sp. | reverse complement strand
CAGGGCGGCGGCAGTGCCGGAATCGATCGCTGCCTGTACGTCATCTTCATGCAGGGACAGGAACAGGCTGACATTGAAGGCGTGCAAATAGGGAGCGAGTGATGCGCCGCCGGACAGCACAGCCCGCGTGATGTCGAGATCGTAGTGCTTGATCGAATTAAAAATACGCATCGAAGTCTCGGTCGAGTTGCGCGACATGATGACGACTTCAACGAAACGCTGGCCGGGAGCTAGCGCATTGAGTTTCAGCAGTGCGCGCACCAAGGCAAAACCAGCACCCAGCTTGAGGATTTCTCCTTCATTATCGAGTTGGTGCTGGCGATAGGCTTCCAGGCCCTGGGTGCGAAAAATGGCTTCCTCGACTTCGAGGTCGAAGAGTGCGCGTGATGAGATTCCAACTACCAGCAGGCGGTCAAGTGAAACAGGCATGTAAGGCTTTTCTTCCCGGTATCAGGAATGCTGTGCAAAGGGCATAATTGCCGGATTACTTTGCGGGTTTAAGTCGGGATCATTATAAACATTCCGGCCCGCGATACCTGCCGACACTCCATTAGATAGCGCAATGTTTGCAACGATCAGAAAATGGGCGCGACGGATCAAGAGCGATATCATCGTTTTATGGTTTGCGCGCAAACATCCGGATACGCCCTTCCTGGCGAAAGTGCTGTGTGTGCTTGCGGTCGCCTATGCGCTGAGCCCGATTGACCTGATCCCGGATTTTATTCCCGTGCTCGGATATCTTGATGATGTTTTGCTGGTGCCGGGCCTGATCTGGCTGGCCTTACGCCTGTTGCCGCCGCAGGTGCTGCAGCAGTGCCGTGTTCAGGCAGAGGAGTGGATTAGCAAATATGCCCGCAAGCCCAAGAGCTATGCGGGCGGGGCGCTGATTGTTCTGGTATGGTGTTTGCTAGCTTATTTGTGCTGGCGCTGGCTGGCGCAGTAGTCAGGTGAACTGAGTGAGAGCAGCTAAGTGAGAGCAATACAGCAGCGCTCTCACCGGGGATTTACTGCTGTGGTTTGTCTTCGCCGTCTTCGTAAAATGACACGCGCAGGGTGCGGGTGCGATGCAGCTTCTTCAGGCCGGCTTTGGTGCCGAGGTAGGCAGCCAGTACACAGTACAATAATGCCATCCAGCCGAGGTAATAAACACCAACGAAAGGCAGCACAATGACCAGCACAGTCGCGAAGAAGTCGCGTTTTTCGATGGTGATCCAGTAGTGCGATAAAGCGTACACAATGAAGAGCCCGATAAAGCCTAGCAACATGATGTTTCCCTAATGACAGATGTGTCTGCATTCTAGCATCCGGATATTTGCTATTGAGTGGTTTTCGCTGCTGCGCTGCGACAAGGACGAGCGGGCTGAAAATCAAATATGTTGCGTTTAATATGCATGTTTAATAAAATGTGGTTCACTGGAGAGCGATAGCTGATGAAACTTACCCGGTTTTCGGATATAGGATTGCGTGTGCTGATGTATTTGGCACGGGAGTCGCGCAGCCCGTCGGTGACGGTGGCAGAGGTCGCTACACAGTTTGATGTGCCGCATAATCATCTGGTGAAGGTGGTTGGCATGTTGGCAAGGATAGGTTGGGTTGATGCGGTACGCGGGCGCAATGGCGGTATCAGCCTTGCGGCCGACCCGGAGACCTTGCGCATAGGTAGCGTGCTACGCGTGCTGGAAGGTGACGACGAAGCGATCGATTGTGAAGGTATAGGTTGTCGTCTTTCCGGAGATTGCCGTTTGCGTAACGCTTTGAAGCAAGGCGTCGATGCTTTCTACAATGCGATGGATGAATATACGCTGGCCGATATTGTCACTGGTAGTACCGGTGAGCACATCGTCATGATGCACCGCAGTTTCCTGATGGATCGCGCTGCTGTGGCTTGAGTTGAAATAGCTGGTTTGGTCGGGCCCGGATCGGGCCTTTTTTATAAGTTTAAAGTTGCATTTTAAATGCATCATAGGAGTAATCATGTTATCTGCTGCATCCCGTCCTTATATCGATGCCAGTGTTCCGGTCTTGCGTGAGCATGGTCTTGACATTACTAAGGTCTTCTACAAGAACTTGTTTATTTCGCATCCGCAATTACACAATATTTTCAATGCAGGCAACCAGGCCAGCGGTGCGCAGCAACAGTCGCTGGCATCAGCCGTATTTGCCTATGCTGCGAATATCGATAATCCATCTGCACTTGCGCCGGTCATTTCACGTATCGTGCATAAGCATGTATCACTGGGCGTGACGGCAGAGCACTATCCAATCGTCGGAGAACATTTACTCGGCGCGATCAAGCAAGTACTGGGGGATGCCGCTACCCCCGAGCTGATCGCCGCATGGGCCGAAGCTTATGGCATTCTGGCCGACGCTTTAATTAATGAAGAAAAACGTCTGTATCAACAAGCAGGGGTTAGCCCGGGTGACTTGTTCGAGATGAAAGTGACAGCTGTTGATCAGGAAAGTGAGCAGGTACGTTCCTTCACGTTTTCCCCGAATGATGGCAGCCCATCTCCTTCGTTCCGGCCGGGTCAATATGTGAGTGTCGCCGTGCATTTGGCGAACGACTTGCGCCAGTTGCGTCAGTACAGTTTGTCGGATGCGCCGGATCACCGTCACTTGCGCATCTCGGTCAAACGCGAAGTGGCTGGTGCAGAGACGCCGGCGGGCATGGTTTCCAACTGGCTGCACGACAATGTAAGCGTCGGCAGCATCCTTTCTGTTAGTAAGCCATTTGGCGACTTTGTACCGGATACTGATAGCGATGCGCCTATCGTATTGTTGTCCGCAGGTGTCGGTATCACGCCAATGATTTCAGCATTGAACCGGATCGCTTATGTCGCGCCGCATCGTCGCGTCATCTTTGCGCATGCTGCCCGTAATGCACGCCATCATCCACATCGTGCCGATATCGAGAAGGCAGTCGCACGCATGCCTAATTTGCAGAGTGTGACCTTTTATGAAGAAGCGGATACAGCACATGTTGGCGATGCTGTTCAGTCGGGGCGTATGCAGTTGAAGAAATTACCGCAGTGGGATGTCGCGAATACGAATGTCTATTTGTGCGGCCCGCTGCCATTCATGCAGGCGCAATGGGAGGATCTAGTCGCTTCCGGTGTGCCGGTAAAGAACTTGCATCGCGAAGTATTTGGTCCGGATATGCTGGATCATTTGATTTGATGACAGGTATCTGGTCTTTATCCGGAACGAGTACTTGCGCATAAACGTTCAGGATAGTGGTCACGATAGACACAGCCAGCGCTAGCCCCGCTGGCTGTGTTGCTTTGATCACCGATAGAAGATCAAACAGAAACGGTGATCAGGTTTCATACACATTTACGCATGCATTCCCGGGAGGTTTTCTCTCGCGGCTATATTCAAAAACTCTCCTCCGCGTTTCCCTGACTCTTGCCGCGCTATAGCAAGACATTCTCTCTTGCGCAGCTTTTCCTTTACTCGCACGCGCTACTACATCGCCTGTATGAAGGGTGTGTAGTCGGGCGTTGAACTTGCATGTCCAAACTTTTCCATGCAGTGCGCGCATCTATGGTGGTGCGATTTATGGTCGCACTATCGGCACCTGCCGCACGGTCAAACTTTTATAAGCAAATATGAAATGGTTGAGGGCGAGGCAGATCGTTTGTCATTTGGCACTTGTAATGTCCGGATGACATGTACGTACAGCAGATGCGATGTAAAAGATTTAACGCTTGGATAAATAATGGAACGATCATTCTCCGATAACTGGCGTGCAGTGTCCGATCAAGACTAATCTTGATACACATACAGTTCATTCTCCCTAGACTAATCTCAATGATAAATAAGGGCGAAAAGAGGAGTGACTTTGATCCATCGTTGGCACCGAGCGCACCAGCGACACTCCTGAAATTTTTAGCGTTGGCGTTGGTGCTTTGTATATTGGCTGGTACGGTTCTTTTTCTGTACTGGCAATTCAGCAAGTTGGTATCTGTTCACAGGCGGCAGATGAATGCCGCTGCCTATAGTGCGCAAATTTACTTCGATCAACGTGAAGAACTATTGCGCTCACTTAAGAACTCCGCGATACGTCAATCGACATCCCTGGTATCCCCGCAGCGTTATGCGGAGATGGCGCGTGATGGCCTGACGCCTGTGGCGCTACCGACGGGGAAAAATGCAAACAGCTGGATGTTGATCCTGACAGAGCGTGACTTGTATGCGATCAGTTCAGCACATACCCGTTTGATCCATTTTCTACCTGGAAAGGAAATGAAGATTACTTCGATATGGCCTGCCGAAAGTGTCGACGCGATTATCAGTTCGCAGCAAGCGAAATTGATCGCGCAGGAGTTAATGAAGGTAGAAAAGACCGGAGATAAATATTTGTTGCAGAAAATGATCTGGCTGGATGTGTCCGGAAAGATGCATGACAGCTTGTATATATTTAATCTGCTCGATCCCAAGCAGCCTGATGCAGGCTGGTTGGGCTTGGAGTTGCACGGCGTCGATGCCGGTATTGATTTTTCAAGTATCCATGGCAGCAGCTATGTCTTGCTGGACCATAACGAAAGTCCGGTATTGCAAAGTGCGCCGGGGGATGAAATGTCGGAGCATTTCAGGCACAGCTTTAAGCAAGATGCATTCGGATTGTATGGGAATGACTTCTGGCCTGAATACATGGCGCTCAACAAGCGGGTAGGGGAAGCGGGCTGGAACCTGGTTTACTACATACCGATACGCCATTTGCTGTACGACAGCAGGGTCGTGATCCAGCTTGCACTGCTGCTTTGCGGTTTGCTCATCACCGCGGTACTTCTCGGTATGCGCTATATACGTGATCGTCTTATTCTTCCTGCCATCAAGCAGTACGATGCCTTGCTGGATATGGCTTCGTTTAGTCAGACCATGATAGAAACTGCGCCGGTTGCCTTATGCGTATTACGCCGTGCAAACGGTAGCGTGGCATTGGCAAATGAATTGACGCGCAGCTGGTTTGAAGGGGAGGACGACTGGCAAGCAAGGGTACTGACCAATCCGTACACGGATAAAGACCGCGAAATGACCTTGCGTGACGGGCGCAAGGTCTACCTGACAGTCGCCCCCACGCGCTATCGTGGCGAGGAAGTATTGCTGTGTGCCTTCATCGATATCACCGCGCATAAACGTATAGAAACCTCTTTGTTGCAGGCGAAGAGGAATGCTGATGAAGCCAACACTGCGAAAACAATCTTCCTGACCACAATGAGCCATGAACTACGTACGCCTTTGTACGGCATGCTGGGCGCGCTGGAATTGTTTTCGCTGACCTCGGTTACGAATCAGCAAAGAATGTATTTGCATGCAATGCAACAGTCGTCTTCGATTTTGCTGGGCGTCGTGAGCGATACGCTCGATATCTCGAGAATAGAAGCGGGGCAGGTGAAGCTCGATGTGACGCCGTTTTCGCCGCTGGAACTGGTGGAGGAAGTGATCGCCGTCTATGCTGCGCGGGCAGAACGAAAGGCACTGAATATCTACAGCCTACCCGACCCGCGTATTCCAGACACCCTGATTGGTGACGTGATACGTATCAAGCAGATACTCAATAACCTGATGAACAACGCCATCAAGTTTACCGATACTGGTCACGTCATTGTGCGCTCGGAGTTGTTGGATGTTGCGGATGGATTGGTAACGCTGGCCATACATGTCGAAGACAGCGGACCAGGCATTGCGCCGGAAGATCTGACGCACATCTTCGAGCCGTTCTACCAGGTTGAGCAAGATGCTTTGCTGAGAAGCGGAACCGG
Source organism: Herminiimonas sp. (assembly GCA_040393485.1). Lineage (GTDB taxonomy): Bacteria > Pseudomonadota > Gammaproteobacteria > Burkholderiales > Burkholderiaceae_D > Oxalicibacterium. The sequence continues at coordinate 42 of JBEBUE010000205.1, read as the reverse complement.
TTTGGGTTTGTCGATATGCTGGCGCTTCGCGCAAATGATGGG
>JBEBUE010000204.1:0-5827 GCA_040393485.1 Herminiimonas sp. | reverse complement strand
AGTGCCTTACTCATCAACTACTCCTATCTTTTGCAAAAAACGCGAGCAAGTCATGCCGACTCGCGCGTACCTAGCCAATAAAAAATTCTTTTACATCGTTTGAGCCATCGTAGCCGGGGCATGCACAGAGGATCTACCCGGATAGAGATGACCGCGGACTCACGTGCCTTCTGCACTGCCTCACTAGCGCGCTGTAGCACGCCGGCAATGCGCAATGAACGAGAGCTGCTCGCCCATCGTTCAATAACACGCCACTTCCTTTTCCCGGATTACGTGGACGAACCGCTTGTGCCGATATCGTCACGACATCACCACCATCACCGATGTAGATAGTGTCCTTGCCGGGGAATTCATTCATTACATACGCAACGTTGCAGAGATGTGTCGGGAGCGGCCCGATTACACCGCCGCTTCAATGTTTCCTCGCTAGCGGCAGAGCTGCCAGCAGGACCAACCATCATACTCACACCTTGCAAGCAGCTATCTGTAGCGACAACCTGATGCTGCTTGCAGCGCAATCCGCAAGGATAGCATCCGGACCAGCCAGCAGTCCAAACAACACCGCGTTTTTTCCTCGCGGCAGATAGTCCTGGCCAACTCGGGCCATTTTTGCGGCCCTCTTGCATAAGGCATCTTTGAAAGTCTTTGCTATAGGCTTTTAGAGATACCCTGCCAACTCCGCATTAGCTATAGCTAATACAAGTGGCCGTATCATATCGACCTGCTCGCGCTTCCATCATTGACCACGGTCAATTTTCACCGCATGATATTCGCCCCGCCCGCGCTTCCCGCTCCGGCTCGTTTTTTACGACCATTTCATGCTGTTCAACCTGGCAGTTCCGGAACTTTCCAGTCTACTTATTGAATACAGATCCGGCGAAATCCCGCATCTTGTTTCAGAACAACTCAACTTGCCTCCCAACCAACTTCTTGCATTGCAACATTAGATGTGTCGACCCGCATCCCAAGGGCACGATCCCGCATACATTTGATATAGACGAAAAAAAACGGCACCCGAATCGGGTGCCGTTTTTACTTACTAAAACGCGTTTAAGAAATTCTTAAACTGCTTTAGCAGCGTGCAATGCAGCGATTTGCTCTTTGGTGTAACCCAGTTGAGCCAGAACTTCATCGGTGTGCTCGCCCAGAGTTGGGGAACCAACGATTTCTGGTTTCATATCGGAGAATTTGATTGGGCTACCAACGGTCAAGTACTTCTCGCCGCGGTCTTTGTGCTCAACTTCAACGATCGAACCGCTTTCGCGCAACGATTTGTCTGCAGCCAATTCTTTCATCGACAGAACTGGTGCGCATGGGATGTCGTACTTACGCAGAATGTCGACAGCTTCAAATTTGGTTTTGTCTTTGAGCCATTCTTCGATTGTTGCGAAGATGTCGAAAATCTTGTCTTGACGAGCTTCTGCAGTGTTGTATGCAGGATCTTCAATCCACTCTTCTTTACCCAATGCTTTACAGATTGGCGCCCAAGCGTGACCTTGGATGGTGAAGTAGATGTATGCGTTAGGATCGGTTTCCCAACCTTTACACTTCAGAACCCAACCTGGTTGGCCGCCACCGCCAGCGTTACCGCCGCGTGGTACGACGTCAGTGAATTTGCCGTGTGGGTATTGTGGGTACTCTTCCAGGTAACCGATCTTGTCCAAACGTTGTTGATCGCGCAGTTTAACGCGGCACAGGTTCAGAACAGCATCTTGCATCGATACCGCAACTTTTTGGCCTTTGCCAGTTTTTTGACGACCCATCAGAGCTGTCAAGATACCGATTGCCAGGTGCATACCGGTATTGGAGTCACCCAAAGCAGCTGCCGAAACAGTTGGTGGGCCGTCCCAGAAACCAGTGGTCGAAGCAGCGCCGCCAGCACATTGAGCAACGTTTTCGTAGACTTTCAAGTCTTCGTAGTGGTGACCATCGCTGAAACCTTTAACCGATGCCATGATCATGCCTGGGTTCAATTCTTGGACACGTGCCCAGGAGAAGCCCATACGATCCAAAGCGCCTGGACCAAAGTTCTCAACCATAACGTCGGACTCTTTGATCAGTTTTTCCAAAACTTCTTTACCTTCTTGAGTTTTGGTATCCAATGTCAGCGAACGCTTGTTGCTGTTCAGCATTGTGAAGTACAGAGCGTCTTTACCTGGGATGTCGCGCAATTGCGAACGGGTAACGTCGCCCGAACCTGGACGCTCTACTTTGATAACGTCAGCACCGAACCAAGCCAACAGCTGTGTACATGCAGGACCAGCTTGTACGTGGGTGAAATCGATGATCTTAACGCCTGCTAATGGTAATGTTTGACTCATGATTGGTAGATTTCCTTATCAATCGTTTAACTTGATTCCTGAAATTTGAAGACTTCAGGAAGTGAAAAACCACTCAGAGAGCTCTGAGTGGAATCGCGCCATTTACATGGCTTTAATCCAATACTACTTGGAGTTCTTTAACGTTCTAGTCTAGTGCGGTGGCACAAGCAGTGTCAAGTGCATGGCACGGTCGCCCTACTCTGACCGTGCCACACAAAGCCATGACTTGCGCCTTGGCTCTATCCCAGTATTACTTCTTCTTACCGATCGTGCTGACGATGTTCAGGTTACCGATACGGCCGGATTCAACACCAGCTGCTGGATCGATGATCGCGTCGATGATGGTCGGCTTGCCCGATTTCAGGGAAGCTTCCAGTGCTTTTGCCAACGCTTCTGGAGTTTCAGCACGAACACCTTCGCCGCCCAGAGCGATACTGAATTGGTCGTACTTGGTTTTCGGATTGAAAATCATGCACGATACTTGGTGCTCTGGGTTCGCTTCGTCACCGCGGTAGATACCACCGTTGTTCATGATGATGACGGTTACTGGCAGGTTGTAACGTGTGATTGTTTCGTATTCCATTGCGCTGAAACCGAATGCGCTATCGCCGCAAATTGCAACGACTGGCTTGCCGGTTTCTACTGCAGCTGCAACAGCCGAACCCATACCGATACCCATTACGCCCCATGTACCTGTGTCAACGCGTTTGCGTGGCAGGTATTGGTCAATGACCATACGTGCGTTGTCGAGGGTGTTAGCACCTTCGTTAACCAGGGTGATGTCTGGGTAGTTTTTCAACACGTCACGGATTGCGCCGAGCGAGTTGAAGTAGTTCATGACTGGAGTAGCGGTCGACAGTTTGGTAGCCAGTTTAGCTTTGGTACCGGTTGCTTTTTCTGCAATCGCGCCCATCCATTCTGCTGGCTTGGTCATGCCTTTCAGGCCAGCGCGCAGTGCGTTGACGCAAGACTCGATGTCACCGATCAGTGGTGCTGCGATAGGTACGTTGCTGTCGATTTCGTTAGCTTGGATATCGATTTGTACGAATTTCTTCGCGCCGCCCCATGTTTTGCCTTTGCCGTGTGCCAGCAACCAGTTCAGACGTGCGCCGATCAGGACAACAACGTCGGACTCTTGCAGAACCATCGAACGAGCAGCAGCTGCGCATTGTGGATGCGTATCCGATACCAGACCTTTTGCCATCGACATAGGTGTGAATGGGATACCGGTTTCTTCGATCAGTGCTTTGATGTCTGCATCGCATTGAGCGTAAGCAGCGCCTTTACCCAACAAGATCAATGGCTTTTTAGCGCCTTTGATCAGTTCAACAGCGCGCGAAACAGCCGATGGTGCCGGCAGTTGTGCTGGAGCTGGGTCAACTGGAACGAACAACGATTTTTTACCTTCTTCAGCGCTCATGGTGGTGCTGAACAGACGTGCTGGGATGTCCAGATATACACCGCCTGGACGACCCGACAATGCGGTACGGATTGCGCGAACAACTGCAACACCAATGTCTTCGGTACGGTTGATACGGAACGAAGCTTTGCAATGTGGACGAGCGATGTTCAACTGATCCATTTCTTCGTAGTCGCCTTGTTGCAGGTCGACGATTTCACGTTCCGAAGAACCGGAAATCAGAATCATTGGGAAGCAGTTGGTGGTGGCGTTAGCCAGTGCGGTCAAACCGTTCAGGAAGCCAGGTGCGGAAACAGTCACGCAAACGCCTGGTTTCTTGGTCAAGTAGCCGGCTACCGAAGCTGCGTAACCTGCATTTTGCTCGTTACGGAAGCTGAAGAACTTGTTACCACGGGCTTGCCACATACGACCGATTTCGGTGACTGGGATGCCGAGCAGACCATAGATGTTGGTGATGCCGTTCATTTCCAGCGCTTCCATCAGCAGATGGAAGCCGTCTGTCAGCTCTACGCCTTCTGCTACTTCTTGAATGTCGTTTTTCATAATGAAATGTTCTCTTCGTTAATTTCAATAAAGGTTGAGCAGTCTTGCTCAATACCGTGGTTGCCGTGCTCTTGCTGCGGCTAGTTGCTACACTTGTAAGGCACCTCTAAAAACCAGACCGGTTGGTTTTTAGAGATACCCTTCAGTCAACGCTTTTATGCATAGACCATCCAAGTGGGCGTATCATATCGATCTGCCTGCGCTTCGATCATTGACCCCGGTCAATTTTCATCGCATGATATCGACCCCGCCCACCCTTCTGTCTTTTATATCTATATATCTTGTAAATGCCGACCGTAGATAACCACCCAGAACGAAATGTCATTCGCGTTCAGCTCAAACAAAATCTTGTCTTAAAAGACATGACTGAGAGCGAATGGGCGGAGCTGGAGCCGCATTTGCTCGTCGTAGATTGTCCTAAAGGCGACTTCCTGTTGCATCAGGGTGTACATGAAATGGAGCAATACTTCATTCTCGACGGCATCCTGAAGCGCGTAGTGACTAATCAGCAAGCAAAAGAAATGATTTTGCGTTTTGCTGACGAACGTAGCATGGAGACAAGTTATGCGGCGTGGCGACTCAAAACCCCGACTCCTTACAGCATTATCTGCGTGACAAAAGCACGCGTAGTGAAGTTGCCTTTACTGCAATGGATCGCTTTCATCGATAAGCATGAGCACATCAAGCAGGCTTTCGAGCATGACGTCATGCTCCTGATGAGCGAGATTATGGCCCACACCATCACCTTGCACTTACTCGACGCTCCTGGCCGCGTCCAGCGCTTCGTACGCAAGCATCCGGAACTGTTTGACCGCATTCCCAAGAAAGAGTTGGCGTCTTACCTGAATCTTTCGCCGGAAACACTGAGCCGACTGAAGCACCAAGGAAAAATCTGACCTCATCTTGCGATGAGGCCAGAGCTGCAGTCACTCTATACTACAAAACCGTAAAATCAATACTTACCGGAAGAATAGAGTTTAGAGTTGGCCATCAGGCGCAACTGGTTGTCCACACTCTTCACGCCGGGCACGCTGGCCGCGACTTTCTCCGCCGCAACGTGTTCATCTGCATGCAGCACGATTCCGCTTAGCACCACACGTCCCGCATCCGCTTCTATCGTTACCCTGACATCGCTGGTTGTCGGAGAACTGCGCAATGCAGCTCGGACATGCGCTTCCAGCGTCATGTTTTGCAAGGCCGTCTGCGATGCCTTGGTTTCCTTGAACTCAGGACGTCCGACCAGATTCAGAATCTGCGCAACGCAACTTTCGATAGACAGGCGATCCGTATTCAAGACCAGATCGTACAGCACCGGATCACCCCAGGTCACGCCGAACTGCTGATGCATACGCGCAGCATGGGCAGCATCGCTGCGACGAATTTCCGCTTCAGCAAAATCAGCATCATCCGTTTCCAGATGCCCCATCAGCCACTCAACACGATTCTTCATTGAGCGTGTGATCCGCACTGTCACGACATGCGGTACCGAACGCAACAGACAGGTAGCGCCCCAACCGCGCAACACCACATTCCCCTTGTTAGC
>JBEBUE010000203.1:0-5880 GCA_040393485.1 Herminiimonas sp. | reverse complement strand
CATCGTCACGACTACTTCGCTGACGACATCCCCGCCTTTGATGGCTATTTCGGAAGCGGACATGGACAGGCTATTCGCCTGACGTGCGTTATCTGCGTTCTGACGGACTGTCGATGTGAGTTCTTCCATCGATGAGGCAGTTTCTTCCAGCGAACTGGCTTGTTCTTCGGTACGTGAGGAGAGATCCATATTGCCGCTGGCGATCTGGTTGGATGCGGTTGCCATGGTCGCGGTGCCGCTACGTACTTCATCGACGATGCCGATCAGGCTTTGGTTCATGTCTTTCAGCGCCTGCAGCAATTGGCCGGTTTCATCTTTGGATTTGACTTCGATCCTGCTGGTCAGATCGCCGCTGGCGACGGTTTGTGCAACCAGGACTGCCTCGTTCAATGGACGTGTAATGGAGCGGCTGATGACGATACCCAGGCCTATGCTCAGTAGCAGCGCAACGGCTGAGATCGCGAGGATGATGGTGACCGATTGTCGGGCGGCCAAGTCTGCTTCGGCGCTTTTTGCATCTACTATTTTTTGCATCGAGGTGACGACCACACCAATGTCGGCAACGATTTGTCTACGTAACGGGCTGCATTCATTGACGAGGAATTTGCCGAACGCTTCCATTTGATCTGCATCACGGAACTGGCGCGGGCGCTTGAGTTCTTCCGCCATGGTCAGCAAGCCTTTGCTGACTTTTTCAAAGTTGGCATCACCTTTGAAGTAGGGTGTCATCTTTGCCAGGGCATCGAGGTAAATGGCTTTTTGTTGATCCAGGATGTCCAGTTCTTTCACGGCATCAGCCTTGTTCGTGAAGATGTAGGCATTGCGTGCTGCGAGCCCGGTCTGGCCGAGCGCCTCTCGTGCGGTGTAGAGGCTTTCAAGTTGCTGGGTGCGGATTTGATTCTGGGTTGCAATGACCCCGTCGATCTGGTTTATTCGCATTAATGCGAATATTGCGATCAGCAATGTAAGTAGTGCTGTGATGCCGAATCCGAGGCTTAGCTTGGTTCCTACCTTTATATTTGCAAACATCGTTATCTCCCAATGTGCGTCATTGAAATTCTTCGCTGAGTGATGGTTTGTACGAAACGCGTTTGTGAAAAAAGTGGTCTGAATGTTGGCTAATCTCGTGATTCCACGAGGAAATTTTTATGACGCTACCATGCCATATGGAAATACACGCTCCCATAAATATGAGATTTGATGCGGATTTGCGACGATTTTTTGATAAAAACCGACCAATGAAATAAAGCCCAACTATTTTTAATATGGGCTTTATAAGGCGTGCATCCCATTGATACCGGGTGACGTGTCAGTTTTGCTTTTTGAAGGACCTATTCGAGGTACCTGATCTTATGTAGATAGGCATAGAGTTGTTGGCGTTGCGATGTATCGAGTTGCAGGCATTCACCGCCTATAGAGATCGTTAGCTCACCGTCGGAAAACAAACCTGCAATAACGGGGGCGGACTTGGAGTCGATGGGGGGCGAGGGCGGTTCCGGGTTTGTATGCTCGTCCAGTATCAGCCTTTCGTCATGTTCTTGCACGTGGGTTGGGCGTGCATTGGAAGAGATGAGGGCAGGTGATTTCCCGGTGGATGCGATCAATTGCAAGATGTTTTGTTTTGACGGTGTGTTGGCATTGACGAGCGTTGACTTGCCTGTATGGAGTGGGGTGAATTCTTCGGGCAATGTCGCGTTGGGAGTTGCGAAATAAAGCCGACCACGTTTGTCCTTGACCTTGATGATGGCTTCATGTGTCAGGGCACGTAGTAACAGGGTATTGATCGCCGAGCTATCGCGTTGCAGTACATGTGCCAGTTCCTTGGGTGTCATCGGGCCATTGCTGAGTGCTTCGATTGCTTCTGCGACTTTGCTGCCGGGGCGGGGGAAATATTGATGGGCTGGTTTCTTCATGGACATTGTTTTTCAGTGATGGCCATGCCTTGTTATCTGCTTACTTTGTCTGATGGCATGCAGATCTGGCAGATAACCATGGTGGCCGACTTTCTATTCGCGAATGGCTAGAATGATGCGTCTTTTTATGCGGAAATGACGTGAGACTAGTCTGGAACAATTGCTTGGGCGTAGCCGCAGATAGCTTGTGAGCGCCGAAACAGGGCTGGTAGGACGGGGGAAAGATGTTGCTGCGAGGACGGGTTTAGCGGCCGGAGTGCGGTTTGTCCGGGCTATTGTCGGGTAACGGTTCGGCTATCGTATCAATGATTTTAATCATTTGATTGAGCTGATAATCTGACATTTGCTGCATGATTTTGAGCGCATGCGCGATGCGTTTATCTATAGCAGGATAGTGGTCTGTAGACGCTTCTTCTGAGTCGGCATGCTCAGCTGTGCCTTCATTCAGCCATGAGAAAGTAACCCGGCAGGCCTTAGCCAGTTTCTTCACGGTTTCGGTTTCCGGGCCTTTGCTGCCCACACCTTTCAGGATGCGGCTAATGGTCGCTTGCGGTACGCCGGAAATGCGGGCGAGTTCGCTCTGCGATTTGATGCGCGCGGCCTTCATGGCCTGATCCAGGCGGTTTCCGATAGTCATGTAAAGACTATACATATGCGCATAATTGCGATCAAAGAAACAACCATTTATGCATAGATTTCAAGCCATTCGCGCATATGCGTCGATTTCCGTTTGCGTGCCTGTGATCTGCAGGGCAGAGAGTAAACTTGAAATTCCATATTCGGAGTATATTATATCCATATATGGAGGAAATCATGAGTGCAGCATACGCCTATCCGAAAAGTCGGTTTGAGCCAGCAGCGTTGGTCGATCTCAATGCGAAAGCAGAAAGAGAGCGCTTGTCCCGTTCCGCGCTTAAAGGCTTCTTCTTGCTGGCTGCTGCTTGGAAGTTGCGTGACGAAGATGCGCGGGAGTTATTGGGTGGTTTGTCCAGCAGTGCTTTTTATGAGTGGAAAAAAAATCCCGATCGTTTGCTGGAGGTTGATCGCATCACGCGCATTTCTTACCTGATCGGTATCTATAAGGCCTTGCATATTCTGTACGGCGATAAGCTGGCTGATGAATGGGTCAGTCTGCCGAATAAAAACGTCATTTTTTCCGGCCTGTCGCCGCTTGCTTATATGCAGGCCGGTGGACTGCTGGCGATGCAGACGGTACGCAAATTACTGGATGCACGACGCGGGGGCTTGTGATGGCGTCACCTCCGCTCGTGCAATTGCGTCAGTTCGATACCTGCCGTTTAATCCCTTCGCGTTTTGTTGACAAAGAAGATTCAGTATTGCTCGCGCTTGCCGAAGATGAGAAGCATCTGGCGGATATCTTTGAGCTTGATAATGCAACGAATGCGCGTTTGATCGCTGAGCATGGCAGGGCTACGGGCATAGGCGTTGATGAATTGGTCTTTGGTGTACCGAACTTCCGCATGATCAATGCTGCTTATACTTACGCCCGCCCCGAAGGAAGTCGCTTTAATACGGATGAACGAGGTGCCTGGTACTGTGCATTCGAGTTGCAGACGGCATTGGACGAAATCATCTTTCACAAGACGGTCGAGTATTACGAAATAGACTACTTCTACGATAGCGTGCGTTATCAGGTGTTACTGGCAGATTTCAATAGCGAGTTCCATGATTTGCGCGGTGCCACACGCTATGCCAAATGCCTGGCACCCGATAGTTACCTGGCGTCGCAAAAGCTGGCTGTGCAGTTATTGGAAGAGGGTTCGCTGGGCATTATTTATCCCAGCGTACGACATGCAGGTGGCACCAATCTGGCTTGCTTCCGCCCGGCGCTGGTGGGGAATGTGCGACGTGGCCAGGCATATGAGCTGACATGGTCGGGCACGCCGGAGCCCAAGCTAAAGTCTGTCCGTAAATAGGCGCTACTCAGGATGCTAGGGCTCCGGCCGCATCGCCTTCGCCACGATATCCTTATTCAATACTTCTCCCCACGATTCGATGCGGTAAATATCGCCAAATTTGTGAATGACCATGCCGTATTGTTCGCGCAGTTTGTCGACTTGTTCATCCATGGAGTTTTTATCGATGCCGGTCAGGTCGTCGATGGCAGTGGCGGTAGGGCGTTCCAGTAAGTCGATGGCAGAAGCCAGTACAAACAACCTGCGTGCATCATCCAGCGGATACTGTGGAACCCCGAACTTATTTCTGGTAACAGTCATGCGATCATCCTTTCATCTTTGAGACGTCCGGGCAGATTGTGTGTGGCAGCTTCCGCTCATTGCTACTCGTGGAAATGGTTATAAGCATGCGGATTGATGCTGCCTTTAATACGCTACCCTTAATATAGTACCGACCCTGTCGACTTGCAAAAATTCCATTTTCTGTTGGCCAACATCGCGGTTTCAGGTGTCTGCCGCAAGCTGGCCGTTTTTAAGTTAGTCTTATGCAACTTGGCCTGGATCATCCTGATAAGTCCAGGCAGGCAGACCGGCTCTACTAATGTCTTTCCCATCAGAATTCTTTGGCATTGCGTGTTAATCCCTGGTGATACCCGCGACGGCTGTCGTACCTGTTTTTTAGAAAGTGCCTGAACCCATGTTTGTGCAATCCCTACGTATGACGCAACGCGACTGGCGTGCCGGTGAACTGCGTTTCCTGCTGGTGTCGCTGATCATTGCTGTGGCCGCTTTGTCTTCAGTTGGTTTCTTTGTTGACCGTATGCGTGCGGGTTTGAATCGCGACGCACATCAATTGCTGGGTGCCGATCTGGTGATACGCGCCGATGAACCTATTGCAGCAGCCATGCGTAAAGAGGCGCAACAACGTGGCTTGCAGCTTGCCGATACCACCGTGTTCCCGAGTATGGCGATAGCCGGTGAGGGTGAGCAGGCGGTATCCAAGCTGGCCTCGATCAAGGCTGTGACGACTGGTTATCCCTTGCGTGGCAAGTTGAAGGTGGCGGATACGCCTGTCGGCGAGGGAGAAGTGACGGATGTAATTCCGGCAGCGGGTACGGTGTGGGTCGATCCCGGCATTCTGGAAAGCCTGAATGTCGCCGTCGGTAGTCCGCTGAAGCTGGGCGACAAAACGTTCACGATTGCCAAGGTACTCAGCTTTGAACCAGATCGCGGCGCCGGTTTCATGAACTTTGCGCCACGCGTGATGTTGGCGCAAACCGATCTGGCGGCAACCAATCTGGTACAGAACGGTTCGCGTGTCAGCTATCGCTTGCTGGTGGCTGGTAAGCAGACCGATGTCAGTGCGTTCGATAAACAAGTGCAGGAGCAGATAGAGAAGCAAAACCTCAAGGGCGTACGCACCGAATCACTGGAATCAGGTCGTCCGGAAATGCGTGCCACGCTGGAACGCGCCGAGCAATTCCTGTCACTGGTTGGTTTGCTGTCAGCGATGCTCGCAGCAGTCGCCGTAGCGATGGCGGCTCGTCGCTTTATGTTACGCCACGTGGATGCCTGCGCGATGTTGCGTTGCCTGGGCATGACACAAAACCAGGTGACTGCCTTGTACCTGATCGAGTTCCTGATCGTTGGCTTGGTCGGTAGTGTGATAGGCGCAGCCATCGGTTTTGCCGCGCACTTTGTCCTAATCGAGTGGCTCGGCAAGCTGGTGACGAATGTATTACCTGCTGCCTCCTTTCTGCCCGCAGTGCAGGGAATCGTGACTGGTTTGCTTTTACTGGTTGGCTTTGCTGTTCCGCCTATCCTGCAGTTGCGTAACGTGCCGCACAACCGTGTGATCCGTCGTGAGCAGGATATGCCGCAGCCGATCACGATAGTGACTTATGTGCTGGGCTTGCTCACTTTTGTGGGTCTGCTTTTGTGGCAGGCTGGCAATGTGAAGTTGGGTTTGCTGACAGCAGCAGGTTTCCTTGGTGGCCTGGCGGGCTTTGCAGTGATTAGCTGGTTTGCACTGAAGTCTTTGCAATCGCTGC
>JBEBUE010000202.1:0-5905 GCA_040393485.1 Herminiimonas sp. | reverse complement strand
TGGACGTGAAAAAAGTGCAGATCCGTAGTGATGTGAATACTGCGGCGGGTCAGCTCAGTGCGGTCAAGATTGATCCTTGGCTGATTGGCGTGGGTGTGGGTTATCGCTTCTAAGTTTTAGATACCGTCTTTGGGTGAAGACGGCAATCAGGTATATGACAATGGCTTACGCATGAAGCGTAGGCCATTTTTCATGGTTCAGCTCACTTCTTTATAACCCCAATTCTTTAGCTGCAAAGTCGCAGAGATTTTTTCGCATAAATCATTTGCTTGCTGGATATCCGTTTGGGCGCTCAGTGGTTGCTTCAGTAGCTCTACAGTTTCAAAGCCAGGTGTGCCTGCTTCTACGATGAATTCACGCCAGTCCTCTGAACGTCGCGCTCGTACCCATGCGTAGGAGGATAGTGGATATACCTCTCTTGAAATTACGAAGTTGTATAGGCGTTTTTCTACCGAGAGACTACGAGCATCTACGTTTAGGATAGATGTTCTATTCAAGAGGCCGCAACAGATGCCGATCATTAGTATCGTCGCGCATATGACTACGAACCATGATCCCTTCGTTATGCCTAGGGTGTCGTAAAGGCGGGAGACTAGTAGGGTGAAGGCGATAGATAACGTGACACAGTAAATAGGGCGGAAGGGGTGATAAGTCTGAAGGCGCATGCTGATCCTTTAGGTTGGGCTAGCTTCAAAACAGCAATCCGTAGTGAGATAGATTTTAGCTGTTAATGACCCCGCGACTCGACACCAGTTTTTTCTTTTCGGCAAGCTTACGACCTTTCGACATGACTGGCACGCCATATATATGGGATGGTTTTATGGCAACAAATCTCTTATAAGTGACAGAACGAAAATCACGAGAGACTGAGCAATGAAAACGCTTTATGAAGTGTTGGGAGTAAGCAGGCAAGCGACGCAGCCTGAGATTGAACGAGCGTATAAAGTCACCCTGGCTGCGTTGGCGATAGAGCCTCCTACCCTGACCCTTGAAGAGCGCACCATACGTGAGAAAGTAACCCGTGAGGCCTACACCATCTTGTCTTCATCGCATAGGCGTTCTGCCTATGATGAGAAATTAAGAAACAAGTCACGGCCGAATGAATCTGTCATGTCCAGTCCGCCGTTTTCATGGAAAAAGATATTGGTGATGCTGGTGCTGGCCGTCGGTAGTTTTTATGTTTATCAGGTGCAGGCAGATAAAGCTGAAGTTGAGTTGGCCGCACTGGAGGCACAGAAGGCCGAGGCTGAAGCGGATCGAGCAGAACAGCTGGCTCTGTTTGAACAGGCACGATTGGAACAACAGAAATTGCAGGAAAAACGCGCGGTACAGGCGAAGCAGGATCATGAGATCGCACAAGTCAGGCGTGATGAACGTATAAGGCAGGAGCGTATCCAGAAGATGGAGGCGCAAGCGGCACAAGAGAAAGCCTCTGCAATGCGTTGATTAGAACCAGCTAAGCGCAGCCGCATGCTCCGTAGAGTACTCGTCTACTATAAATAAGTAATGCCTTACGCCGCAGCAAGTGCCTGCGATAATTTCTCTGACAGTGGCTGGCGTACTTCATTCACAGCCTGTGCTATTGCATCCGGGCCGAATACCAAACCTTGCAATGGATAGAAGTGGGTATCGTTGATGCCGATCGAAGCCAGTGCATAGCGTAGGTAAGGGGTGAAGAAGTCAGCCTGCTTCGCACGCTCCCCGGCAAAGAAACCACCTGAACTTACCAATACCAATGTAGGGCGGTCTTTCATCAGGCCGACCTTGCCCTGTGGTGTAGCGGCGAAGCTGCGATGGATGCGGATTACATGATCCAGCCATAGTTTCAATGTGGCAGGAATCGTGAAGTTGTGCATCGGAGTAACGATGAAGAGTACATCGTGTTGCTCCAGCTCGGCGATGAGTTGCTCCGACCATTGCAGTTCGCTGACGTCATGCGCAGCATTCGAAGTGATGGCCAGCGCATAGTCGCGTCCGATCGCAGGAAGCGGTGTTTGCACCAGATCACGTTCGGTGATGTGGGCATCGTTTATGCCGGATGCTGCGAGGGTTTCCTTCGCGAGCCGATAGCCATGACTGGCCTCGCTGTGAGGGCCGCAGTTCAATAACAAAATACGTGTCATGAGATTCCTGTAAAACGAATTTGAAGAGAATCGAAGAGGATCTTACAGCGCTTTCACAGTGCTTCTACGAAATGCATGCCGCGCGCCAGCAGTCCCTGCCGGAAGTAAAAGCGCTGTGCCAGTGCCATATGCAGCCCGGTATCCAGCACAAAGTTTTTACAGCCCAGTAATGCCGCTTGCTGACGCGTTGATTGCAGCAAAAGCTCACCTATGCCGGAACGATGCAGTGTGCTGGTGACAACCAGATCGTCAACGTAGACGAAGCGACTGTATATCGTACTTTCCAGCGAGCGATAACCTGCCAGCCCGACGATGCTGTCATTACGCCATGCTGCCAGCAAACGATAGCCCTGTGCGTATTGACGCTTGATTTGTTCCACATAAGCTGTGGTGTCCGTCAGGTGCGGCCGTAGTTCCCGCATCACCGTGAATGATGCTGCCAGGTCGGCGTCGTTTTCTATGTGTCTGATATCTACTGTGGATCGCATGCCTTGCTCCACGTTATTTCTTCGCTTGCGACTTGCTAAGCCAGGCGGAAAAGCCTGTCGTTGCAATGCGTGCTTCGCCTGTTGGCGTCAGCGATTGATCATTGATTTGTGCGCCGTAGTAGGCCGCTTTCGGATCGGCAGCGACGATACGTTGGTCGCCTAATGCTTGCAGATAGCGTTTCATCAATTCGGCAAGTCCGAATTTCTCCGGGCCTGCTGCGTCGAAGGTGGCGTTGATCGGTTGTTCCAGTGCCGTGTCGGTAACGATAGCGGCGATATCGTCGGATGAAATGGGTTCCACATGTGCGGGCGACAGGCGGATTTCGTTGTCGACGGTGCCAAACTGTGCGATACCTGCCAGGAACTCAAAGAACTGGGTGGAGCGCACGATGGTGTAAGGCACTTTGGATTGCTTGATCAGGTTTTCCTGTGCCATCTTGGCGCGGAAGTAGCCGCTCTCCAGCATGCGATCTGTGCCGACTACCGACAAGGCGATGTGGTGTTTGACGCCCGCTTTTTCTTCCGCTGCCAGCAAATTGCGGCCAGCGGTTTCAAAGAAGTCGAGCACGGCCTGGTCTTCAAAAGAAGGCGAGTTACTCAGGTCGATCACAACCTTTGCACCTTTGACTGCATCGTCCAGACCTGCACCCGTGAGGATATTAATGCCATTGCCCGGCGAGCCAACCACTACTTCATAGCCAAGCTGGCGCAGATTGCTGACGACTTTGGCGCCGATCAGGCCGCTACCGCCGATAACCAGGATTTTCATATCAATCTTTCTGTGTGCCCGCAGCGTGTGCGGGGCTGTGTGTGCTTGCAGGGTTTGCTGAAGATTAGCTTGGCATCTTGCGGAATGCGACCGCGAAGCGATTCCAGCTATTGATCGATGTGATCAGCAAGGTCAGTTCGATCAATTCTGCATCGCTGAAGTGCGGGCGGACGGCTTCCCATACTGCGTCTGGTACACGGCTGTCTGCAACCAGGGTGAGCGATTCAGTCCATTCCAGTGCGGCACGTTCTTTATCGCTGAAGAACGGCGTTTCGCGCCATGCGGAGACGGTCGCTAGGCGACGCTCCGACTCACCTGCTTTGCGGGCGTCGGCTACGTGCATATCGAGGCAGAATGCACAGCCGTTAATTTGTGAGGCGCGCAGGCGTACCAGTTCTTTCAGCAGGTGATCCAGTGTGCCTTTGGCGATGTGCGTTTCTACTGCAGCCATGACGCGGTAGGTCTCTTTGTCGGCAGCGGCGAAGTCGAGGCGAGTTTGCATGTGTAGCTCCTTGATTAGATGGTTGGGTTTAAAAATGGCGTTTCCTTGATGCGTAGTATGCGAATATCATGGCCATGTTAGAAGGGCCAAGAAATGCAAAAAGGACTAGTCCATGAAAAACCCCCAAGCTGAGCTCGATCTAAGCATAGACCGTACGCTGGAATTGCCTATGTATATGCAAATTTGCCAGCGTTTCAAGACGGCAATAGAGCAGGGGCACTTGCATGCGGGTGATCGTGTACCGGCAGTCAGGGCGCTTGCTACCGAGCTGAACCTGGCACGTGGCACGGTCGAGATGGCCTACCGCATCCTGACCGATGAAGGATATTTGCAGGTAAGGGGCGCTGCCGGAACGGTCGTTTCACCATCATTGCCGCAACCCGCAGTAGTCAAGCCGCCGACGCCCATGCCGGGCCAAACTATTTCTGCCTTCCTCGATCATGACGGTAAAGCGCCCAAGCCACTGCAACTGGGTTTGCCGGCACTGGATGCGTTCCCGCGCAAGGTCTGGAATCGTCTGGTCGGACATCGTTTGCGCGGAAGTGAAATATCGCGTCTTGGTTATCCGGACCCGGCTGGTTACAGTCGTTTACGTGAGCGGATTGCGACTTACCTCGGTGTGTCGCGCGGTGTGAGCTGCTTACCGGAGCAGGTATTCATCACGACTGGTTTGCGTAATACGCTGGAACTGACGCTGAGTAGTTTGTCCACGCCAGGTGACGAGTTTTGGTTTGAAGACCCCGGCTATATCCTGGCACGGCCATTTCTGCAAAATGCCGCGGTTAAAGTAGTGCCGGTGCCCGTCGATGCCCATGGCTTGATCGTCGAGGAGGGCAGGCGTCTCAGCCCTTATGCGAAGTTCGCGATGGTGACACCGTCGCATCAGAGCCCATTGGGTGTGACTCTATCGCTGGAGCGGCGCATGGCCTTGCTCGACTGGGCCAGCAGTGCCGGAAGCTGGATCATCGAAGATGATTATGATAGTGAGTTCCGCTATCAGGGACGACCTTTGCCAGCGTTGAAAAGCCTGGACAGGAATGACCGCGTTATTTACAGCGGTACCTTCAGCAAAGTGATGTTCCCTGGATTGCGGCTGGCATATGTGGTTGCACCTGTCAGCGTCGTCCCGCGGTTCCAGGCGGTCTCCTATAACTTGAATGCAGGTTGCCCGTATTTATTCCAGGCCAGCGTTGCCGACTTTATCGCGGAAGGTCACTTCTCTCGTCACCTGAAAAAAATGCGTGCTCTGTATGCCGAACGTCGGCTGGTGACGCAGCAGGTTTTCCAGCAGGTATTGGGGGAGCGCATACGCATAGACTTGCGTCCTGGCGGCTTGCATATGTTGGCGCAGCTGGGTGAGCATGAAAACGACATCTTGCTGGCAGAGCGAGCGCGTGAAGCAGGCCTCGCGATGCATCCGCTGTCGCGTTGGTACGTGAACGCGAAGCCGCAGCAGGGTTTGTTGCTGGGATTCGCCAATGTGACAGATGAAAAAGACGCCACACGGATTGCATTGACGCTAAAGCAGGCACTGAACCTTACATGAATGCGCACGCTTTGCTATTCGATAGTAAAGTGGGCCAGGACTTGGATTCAATCAGATCAGGAAATACCAGAAAGAATGACAGATCGCGTGGATAACTTTGTAGCACCACCGTGTGTAGACGACATAGAAATCATCTATCAGGATGAAGCCATCTTACTAGTCAATAAACCAAGCGGCTTGCTAACGCTGTCGGGTAAAAATCCGCTCAACCTGGATTCGGTACACCATCGTCTGGTACAACAATTCCCGAGCGCGTTGATGATACACCGGCTGGATCTCGGTACTTCGGGTTTGCTCGTGGTCGCCTTGAATAAAATCGCTGCAGCGCATATCAACCGGCAGTTCCAGTTGCGTACTGTTAACAAAACTTATCAGGCGGTATTAGCCGGACAAATGACTGATGACATGGGCGATATCGAATTACCGATAGCCAAAGACCCGCTTAATTTTCCGAAGTTGAAGATTTGCTTTGATACT
>JBEBUE010000201.1:0-5945 GCA_040393485.1 Herminiimonas sp. | reverse complement strand
GGATCTTCCAGGTCGATGAAGTGCACATCCAGACGCGGCGTCATCAAACCAGCCACGCGCTGGTCATCCAGGCGCAAGGCGCGCGAGACAATGTCGTGCTCGGTTTTTTCAAACAGACCAGCGTCGGTACCTTCACGGAACAAACCGGCGATTTCCTCTTCAGTCACAGCATCGTCTTTCTTGTGATGCATGCCGAGAATACGCAGGATAAATTCGGTGGTGCCAGTCAGGACTTTAACGAAAGGTCCCATCAGGCGCGATAGCCACAACATAGGAGCAGCTACCAGCGAGGCAACCACTTCCGGGTATTGCATGGCGATGCGCTTAGGTACAAGTTCACCCAGGATCAGCGATGCAAAGGTAATACCGACAACCACGATAGCGAGGGCGACTTCACGTGCATAAACACTCACCACCGGAATCAGTGCGACTTCAGGAGTCAGCCGCTCAACCAGCGACGCTTCACCGAACGCACCGTTGAAAATGCCGATCAGCGTAATACCGACCTGGATCGTGGAGAGGAAACGACTAGGACTATCGGACAGATCAAGTGCCGCTTGTGCACCCCTGCTGCCGTTTTCAGATAATTTTTGGAGACGGATACGTTTGGAGGTTACGACCGCAATTTCAGACATGGCAAAAATGCCATTAACCAGGATCAAACCCAGGATGATAAATATGTCCACTACTAAGGGAACTCGCAGTTTCTACCCGCCAGCCCTACTGTTGATAAGTCGTGAATAATATCATTAGCGCGCCAAATGACAGAGAAATCGCAAAACTAGCTATATAAAACGTGGGTTTTATGGCGTTTTAACAGAACAATCAGATGCGCTTCACGATCTCGGCAATCAGGAAGGCTATCGCCGACCACAGTACGGTAGAACCAAAGGGCAGGACAAAAATCCGACCGAAAAGCTGGAAACGTACATCCGCAGGCAATCGCCCCACGCCCAGCTTCTCGATAATCCAGGGTATCAGTGCATAGAACACGGTCAGACCAATAAAAATCACTGCGACCCAACGTATCATTACTTGTCCCTCGCTAAATTTTGCCCGGCGCAAAACTCAAAACAGGCGTGCCAGCAGAAAAATGGCCGTAGATAACAAAACGGTAGAGGCGAATGGCAAAAAGATGGTTTTGCCAAACAACTTGAAGCGTATATCACCCGGCAAGCGACCAATGCCGAATTTCTCCAGCCACGGCAAGGCGGCGGAAAAAACAATCACGGCGATGAAAATCGTAATAAACCAGCGAACCATGTGCAACTTTCATGACGCGCCGGTCTAGCTACCCGGCATCCGGCTTATAGTCGGCGGCTTTGATCCGCGCGATCAAACTGGTCGGGCAACTGCACGCCCTTGCCTACTACCAGCACTTTGAATAGCTCACCCATCTCGGCCGGCGAGGTCAGTTTCTGTACGGCATTTGCCTTGGGCAGGTAAGCCATATGGTCTTCCGGCGCGGTCGCCAGCAATCGATCACCGAGGCCAGCCGCCAGCAGGAAACCCGCCTGGCTCATATAGCCGACCATTTCCAGGCCGTTACGCACTGCTGCATAAGCCATGCTGGTGAAATCGACGTGCGCAGTGATGTCTTGCAAACCCGGCAAGTAAAACGGATCAGTATGGGAATGATGCCGGTAATGACACATCAGCGTCCCTTCGGCGCGCTGGTCCAGATAGTATTCGCTGGCCGGGAAACCGTAATCGATCAGGATCGCCGCGCCACCTTTGCCGGATTGCTCGTACCCGGCGGTCAGCATACCCGCCAGCGTATGCATGAAGCCGCCTGCGATCGGATGCACTTCGGTCAGGTAACCGACTGGCAATTCTTCTGCATCGGGTATTTGCGCGACCAGGTCCTGGTCGCATGGGCGATCAGCAAAAACAAAACGCCCATCTTCAACGCTGACACCGCGCTCCAGCCACTCAGTTTCACCTTTGACAACCAATGAGACCGGCATCGCATCCAGCACTTCGTTGCCCAGCACCACACCGGAAAATGCCGGTGGAAAGGCGTCCAGCCAGGTCACTTGCGGAAAACCAGCCAGGGTTTCCTGTTGGCGCGCGCGCAATTCACCGGACAATTCAACGATGGAATAACGCTCTAGAGGAATACCCTCGGCAGCACACTCGGTCAGGATATCCAGTGCCAATTTGCCGGTACCGGCGCCGAATTCAAGGATTTGTGGCGTGCTTTGCGCCATCAGTCCTTCGGCGGCATGGGCCAGGGTTTCACCAAAAAGCGACGTAATTTCGGGCGCGGTTGTAAAATCACCGTCTTTGCCAAGTTTTGCAGCACCGCCGCTGTAATAACCGATGTCCGGCGCATACAGCGCCAGCTCCATATAACGGGCGAAAGAAATCCAGCCCGCATGACGGTTAATTTCGTCAACGATCAGGTTCTGGAGCTTGTGTGACGCGGATAATGCGTCCGAAGAGGGTTCTGGGAGTTGCAATTGCATGGCGGTATTGTAGAGAAATCAGCGAAACACACAACCATTCATGTCCACAGATAAGCAAACGCCATTGAAAAAGACAGTCCTCGTGACCGGTGCCGCCCGTCGCATCGGCCGCACGATTGCGCTCGCACTGGCGCAAAACGGCTGGGACGTGGTGGTGCATTACGCGCGCTCGGCCGCAGAAGCGCAAGCAACGGTGGCCGACATTACTGCGCTCGGACAACGTGCGATTGCATTGCAATGCGACCTGAATGATGAAGCTGCGGTAAAGACCTTGCTGGATCAAGCCTCTGCTCAACTGGGCCCGATTTCCTGTGTCGTCAACAATGCTTCGCTATTTGATTACGACAGCGTGGCAGATTTTTCGACTGCGACACTGGATGCACATATGCATACCAATCTGGTCGCGCCCGTGCTGCTGGCGCAAGCGCTGCACCAGGCCACGCCGGAAGGTGCACAAGCGGTCGTCGTGAATTTGCTGGACCAGAAACTGTTTAACCTGAATCCGGATTTCCTGTCCTACACTTTGTCGAAGGCGGCGCTGCAAAGCGCAACCACCATGCTGGCACAAGCACTCGCACCCAAGGTACGCGTGGTCGGCGTTGCCCCCGGTATTACGATGGTATCCGGCGACCAGAGCGAAGCGGAATTCCAGCGCGCGCACAAGGTAACGCCGCTGGGACGCTCCAGCACGCCCGACGATATTGCCCATGCCGTGCGCTTCGTGATTGAGGCGCAGGCGATAACCGGCACGACACTGCTGGTCGATGGCGGCCAGCACCTGATTCCATTACAACGCGATGTGATGTTTGTCGCATCCTGAACACCCAGATTTTTCACCTGTAGTACAACCGGTTTACTTATATGAATTCGTTCCTGTTCCACCCACAACTCGCCGACTGCCGCCGCCTTTTCCTGCGTAACTATGAAGTGCAGATCAATATAGGCGTGCACGAGTTTGAAAAGAAAGGTGAACAGCGCGTGCTGATCAACGTCGATCTCTTCATCCCATTGAAAGAATCGACCCCGACCGCCGATCACCTGGATGAGGTCGTTGACTATGACTATATGCGCAGCACCATCGCCAAGCGCATGGCGCAAGGCCACATCCATTTGCAGGAAACCCTGTGCGACGACGTGATCAAAGCCATGCTGGCGCATCCGAAAGTCCGCGCAGCACGTGTTTCAACCGAAAAGCCCGACGTCTATCCTGATTGTGAATCGGTAGGCGTAGAGGTATTCCAGATCAAGGGGAACTAAGGTGTCACAAGCCCTCATGAATGAAACAGCAGCAGCGCCGGAAACCGACGCGGCCCTGAGTTTCAAACAAAACGAGAAAATCGTTTACGAAAATAACAAGCTGCACAAGCGCTTGTGCCGTCAGGTCGGCCAGGCGATCGGCGACTTCAACATGATAGAAGACGGCGACAAAGTCATGGTGTGCCTGTCCGGCGGCAAGGATAGCTATGCATTGCTGGATATCCTGATGACCTTGCGTGAACGCGCGCCCATCAAATTCGACATCGTCGCGGTCAACCTCGACCAGAAGCAACCTAACTTCCCGGATCACATCCTGCCCGCTTACCTGAAGCAACTCGATATCCCGTTTCATATCGAAAACCAGGATACCTATAGCATCGTCAAGCGCCTGATCCCGGAAGGCAAAACAACTTGCTCACTGTGCTCACGCTTGCGTCGCGGCATTCTGTATCGCGTCGCAGACGAGCTGGGTGCCAACAAGATTGCACTCGGCCATCACCGTGACGACATTATGGAAACCTTTTTCCTGAATATGTTCTTCGGTGCAAAGATCAAAGGCATGCCGCCCAAGCTGCAATCCGACGATGGCAAACACATCGTGATCCGCCCGCTCGCGTATGTGAAGGAAGCCGATACCGAACGCTATGCGCAGGTAAAGAACTTCCCCATCATCCCGTGTGACCTGTGTGGCAGCCAGGAAAACCTGCAACGCAAACAGATCAAGGGCATGCTGCGCGAATGGGAAAAGAAATTTCCGGGCCGCGTCGATAATATTTTCTCGTCACTGTCTACCGTCGTCCCTTCTCATTTGATGGACAAGGACTTGTTTGGCTTTGCCGATCTGACAGCGACTGGTGTAGCGATGGCAAATGGCGATATCGCATTTGATGAAGAGCCATGCTCAACCGGCAGCACCAGCATCCCCGGCATTATCCCGCTCCGTGCGGACGACTAAGCAGGTCTAAGTTGATAGAAAAAGCCCCGCGATGCGGGGCTTTTTTATTTTCTGGCGGTAAAGAAAGCAGCGCCGATATCAATTACCACCGCCATCCCGCAAGGCCGCAAGAATTTTCCCAATCTCAAAAAACTGCGTGAAGAGTCGACACGCGGATGCACATGCTCAACTTCTTTGCATATAAAAAATCGCTTATAAAAAAATCGTAATGCCCGCCTCCTCTCCGCGCAATTTCCACTGTCAACGCTTGCACACAAATACCGTATGACCGTGATTGCGATGCACATATCAAATGAACATAACAGAACTATCATGCAATGCCGGGATGATCGTTACATCTTTTCCCTTCGCGATTCCAGAGAATGGCCACCGTCAACAGATCAAACAGACCGGCAGATACAGTCCCCGAAACGATTCAAATCGCCCCCATTTATAGCCGCCGCAAAAATGTCTTGATGCGCACCTGCATTGCTCGGAAAGCCACCCACTGATCCTGCATTTTCAGTGCAGCAGGCCTGATTGTTGATCGCCTGTTCGCGCTGTATCGCTTCAAAAAATCAGTATGTCGAAGGAATAGAAACATGAGCAATCTAAACACGAGTCTGCGCGCAGACAACGCCAAAGCGGGCATGTATACCTTGCCCCAATTCAATTTATCGATAGGTGTGGCCATATTGCTGACTGCCTTCCATGCCCATGCCGAAGAACCGGCCATCGATCTTGGTACATTGCCAGGAGGAAGCAATGCATATGCCTACGGAATATCTGCCGATGGCACGATCGTGGTTGGCTACGGTACTTCGCTAAGTGGTACCCGCGCCTTCAAGCACACGGCTAACGGCATGGTTGACCTCGGCACATTGCCAGGAGGAAGCAGATCAAATGCCTACGCAGTCTCGGCGGACGGCTCAACTGTGGTGGGCAACAGCGATACAGCAAATGGCGACCATGCCTTTAAGCACACGGCTAACGGCATGGTCGACCTCGGCACATTGCCAGGAGGACGCAACTCACTTGCTCAAGCGGTCTCGGCGGATGGTGCAACCGTGGTGGGCTGGAGCGAGACGACAAGTGGCTATCCCCACGCCTTCAAACACACGGCTAACGGCATGGTTGACCTCGGCACGTTAGGAGGACTCCGGTCCTATGCCTACGGAGTCTCGGCGGATGGCGCAATCGTGGTGGGCTGGAGCAATACGGCAAGTGGCAACCGCGCCTTCAAGCACACGGCTAACGGCATGGTTGACCTCGGCACATTGCCAGGA
>JBEBUE010000200.1:0-5952 GCA_040393485.1 Herminiimonas sp. | reverse complement strand
ATCGCGCCGTCGCAATCCGACGACGTGCCGGCCAGCGTGCTGGAGCCTATCCCGTCGAGCGCTGGCGAAGCGACCCCGCGCCGCGATCAAAGCCGTATTAATACTGCACTCACATTTGACAGTTTCGTCACCGGTAAGGCCAACCAGCTGGCACGTGCCGCAGCGATCCAGGTTGCCAATAATCCGGGTAGTTCGTACAACCCGCTGTTCTTATATGGCGGCGTCGGCCTCGGTAAAACCCACTTGATCCACGCCATCGGCAACCAGGTGCTGGCTGACAATCCTGATGTCAAAATTCGCTACATCCACGCAGAACAGTACGTTCGCGACGTAGTGACCGCTTACCAACGTAAGGGTTTTGACGACTTCAAGCGCTACTACCACTCGCTTGATCTGTTGCTGATTGACGACATCCAGTTCTTTGGTGGCAAGAGCCGTACGCAGGAAGAATTCTTCTACGCGTTTGAAGCACTGATCGCAGCCAAGAAGCAAATCATCATCACCAGCGATACCTATCCAAAAGAAATTACCGGCATGGATGATCGCCTGATTTCACGTTTCGATTCGGGTTTGACGGTTGCCGTCGAGCCGCCGGAACTGGAAATGCGGGTTGCCATTTTGCTCAAAAAAGCGGTGCAGGAAGGCGTTACCTTCTCCGATGACGTGGCGTTTTTTGTTGCCAAACATTTACGTTCCAACGTCCGTGAGCTGGAAGGCGCACTGCGCAAGATTCTTGCTTACTCCCGTTTCCATGGCAAAGACATCACGATTGAAGTTGTCAAGGATGCATTAAAAGACTTGTTATCAGTGCAAAATCGCCAGATCTCGGTAGAGAACATTCAAAAGACCGTGGCTGACTTTTTTAATATCAAAGTGGCGGATATGTACTCCAAAAAACGCCCTGCGAATATTGCGCGACCACGTCAGATTGCGATGTACCTTGCTAAAGAATTAACGCAAAAGAGCCTGCCTGAAATTGGTGAGCTGTTTGGCGGACGAGACCATACGACGGTCTTGCACGCAGTACGCAAGATCGCCGCAGATCGTGGCAAGAGCCCGGAATGCAACCATGAGTTGCACGTGCTTGAGCAAACCTTAAAGGGTTAAGCGCCGATATCGCTGCTGCCTATCGACCTGTGGATAACTTTGTGGATATCCGTGGGATAAGTGGTGGATATCCGGTGCATAAGTAAGAAGAACGACAAAATCGTGGCAAACCGGCTTTTAGACGGGTGTTTCTGTCAAAATACGGGGTGTTGTAGAGTATGCCTCCGGTTAAAAATGCCGCGTTCCTTTCCCTCTGTATCTATCCAGGCGGAAATGGAATGAAGGCCAAAAAGAATGCCGGTCGACGTGCGCGCAATCAGTCTGTGTATGTAGTCTCTATATATAAAGTGCTGATGATGTGCATCAGGCATGGGTTTCACTGAATACCGTATTCGTTTAACTATCGATAAGGATCTAACTATGCAATTGGTCAAAACCCAACGAGACGCGCTGTTACGTCCGCTGCAGATTGTGAGTGGTATTGTCGAGCGTCGGCACACATTGCCGATTCTGGCCAATATCCTCATACGCAAGGATGGCGAGAGAGTCTCTTTCCTGTCGACCGACATCGAAGTGCAGATCACGACGCACGCACAAGTCGGTAGCGGCAACGATATTGCATCGACCACGGTTGCTGCACGTAAATTGCTCGACATCCTGCGCGCGCTGCCGGACTCCGGCGACGTTTCGCTGACACTCGCTAACAAGCGCATGACCGTGCAATCGGGCAAATCCCGTTTCGCATTGCAAACCCTGGCTGCCGAAGAATTCCCTACCGTCGCGCAAGCCGAGCAATACAACGCCAAAGTCACGCTGCCACAAAAAACCTTGAAGCACCTGTTCAACATGGTGCACTTCTCGATGGCGCAGCAAGATATTCGTTACTATCTGAACGGCTTGTTGCTGGTGGTTGATGGCAAGAACGTCATTGCCGTCGCAACCGACGGTCACCGTCTGGCTTTCTGCCAGGTTGCAACCGAGCAGGAATTCCCGCGTCAGGAAGTCATCATCCCGCGCAAAACCATTATCGAACTGCAACGCCTGCTGGAAGAAAACGACCAGCCAGTTGATCTCGAAATCGCCAACAACCAGGTCAAGCTGACCTTCGGCGACATCGAATTAATCTCCAAGCTGGTAGAAGGCAAGTTCCCGGATTACACCCGCGTGGTACCAAAGGGTTACAAAAACAACTTCACCATCGGCCGCGATGCATTGCTGCGCTCCTTGCAACGTGCTGCGATCATGACCTCGGATAAATTCAAGGGCGTGCGTTGCATCATGAGCCCGGGCAGCATGAAAATCAGCTCGACCAATGCCGACCAGGAAGAAGCGGTTGAAGAAATTGAAATCGATTACGGCGGCGATAGCGTCGATATCGGCTTCAACGTCACCTACCTGCTCGACGTATTGAACAACCTCAAAGGCGACAGCATCAACATCGCCCTCGGCGACGCCAACTCGTCTGCACTGATCACCGTGCCGGACAATCCGGACTTCAAATACGTCGTCATGCCGATGCGTATTTAAGGTCAGGACCAGAGGTAAAAAAGGGGATAAAACGCTTTAAAAACAGCACTTTGCCCCCATGTAGAAAAGATCGCAAAGCACGCACCATCCTTGTTTTGTTGCACTAAATAAAGGTGGTCCGGCTTTGCCGCAGTAACAGTAAGTTTTGCAGCAATTTTTTGTAGTTAAGTCATCAGCCAGCATGCGTGAGGTCAAACCAGCCAGCGTGCGTAAATTGTATGAGCCGCGCAAGCCAGTTCTTTCCCTTTCAGGAGAAAGCGGACCGGTCAGCCTCTTTGAGTAACCGCCAGGTATTCAAACCCGCCTTCCGTCCCAGCTCCCACAGCCGGTCTATGACTTAGTAACCGTTATTAAAGGTAACCATGTCCGCGATCCCTAACGACAACGCCCCACAGCCGCAATCCGCTCAATACGGTGCGTCCTCCATCCAGATCCTCGAAGGGCTGGAAGCGGTGCGCAAGCGCCCAGGTATGTACATTGGAGATACGTCGGATGGTACCGGTCTGCACCACTGCGTGTTTGAAGTCCTGGATAACTCCATTGATGAGTCGCTGGCCGGTCACTGCACCGAGATCCACGTTACCATCCATTCCGACAACTCCATCTCCATCACCGACAACGGCCGTGGCATCCCGACCGGCATCAAATGGGATGACAAGCACGAGCCTAAACGCAGCGCGGCTGAGATCGTCATGACCGAATTGCACGCAGGCGGCAAATTCGACCAGAACGCATACAAAGTCTCCGGCGGTTTGCACGGCGTCGGCGTGTCTTGCGTCAACGGCTTATCCAAGCTGCTGCGCCTGACCATCCGTCGCGATGGCAAAAAGCATCAAATGGAATTCGTGCGCGGCGTACCGCAAAACCGTGAAATCGAAACCATCGACGGCGTGGTCGTATCCCCGATCAAAGTCGTCGGCGATACCGACAAGCGCGGCACCGAAGTGCACTTCTGGGCGGACGAGGAAATCTTCACCAACGTCGAATTCCACTACGACATCCTGGCCAAGCGTATCCGTGAACTGTCCTTCCTCAACAACGGCGTGCACATCAAACTGAGTGATCAGCGCACCGGCAAGGAAGAAGACTTCGCATTCGAAGGCGGCACCCGTGGCTTCGTTGAATACATCAACAAGGCCAAGAGCGTCCTGCACCCGACCATCTTCCAGGCAACTGGCGAGCGCATGTCGGATCAGAACACCAACATCACGGTAGACGTCTCCATGCAATGGAACGACGCCTACAACGAACAAGTACTCTGCTTCACCAACAACATCCCGCAACGCGACGGCGGTACCCACCTCACCGGCTTGCGCGCGGCGATGACACGCGTCATCAACAAATACATCGACGAACACGAATTCGCGAAAAAAGCCAAAGTCGAAATCAGCGGCGACGACATGCGCGAAGGTCTGACCTGCGTCCTGTCGGTCAAAGTACCTGAGCCTAAATTCAGCTCGCAAACCAAAGACAAACTGGTATCGAGCGAAGTGCGTGGCCCGGTCGAAGAAATCGTTGCGAAGACTTTGTCTGACTACCTGCAGGAAAAACCAAACGACGCCAAAATCATCTGCGGCAAAATCGTCGAAGCAGCACGTGCGCGTGAAGCAGCACGTAAAGCGCGTGACCTTACCCGTCGCAAAGGCGTCATGGACGGCCTCGGCCTCTCCGCCAAACTGGCCGACTGCCAGGAAAAAGATCCGGCGCTGTGCGAACTCTACGTAGTCGAAGGTGACTCCGCGGGCGGCTCGGCCAAGCAAGGTCGCGACCGTAAATTCCAGGCCATCCTGCCACTGCGCGGTAAAGTCCTCAACGTAGAAAAAGCGCGCTTTGAAAAAATGCTCGCCAGCGAACAGATCACCACCCTGATCGCCACGCTCGGCACCAGCATCGGCACCGACGAATTCAACATCGAGAAGCTGCGTTATCACCGCATCATCATCATGACCGATGCGGACGTCGACGGCGCCCACATCCGCACCCTGCTGCTCACCCTGCTGTATCGCCAGATGCCGCAACTGGTAGAGCGCGGCCACGTATACATCGCGCAACCGCCGCTGTACAAGGTCAAGCACGGCAAGGATGAACGTTATCTGAAAGATGACGTGGAAGAAGCCGTCTACATGATGCAAATCGCATTGAACGATGCTGCATTGATCCCGGTGGAAGGTGCAGAGCCTATCAGCGGTGATGCACTGGCTGAACTTGTTCGCCAGTACAACATGGCCAACGCTATCATCAACCGCCTCACCCGCGCAGTGGATGGCGCCGCCCTCACCGCCATCATGACCGGCGTCACGCTCGACCTGAGCTCGGTTACTGCAGCACAGGAATCGGCACAACGCCTGCAGGACGGCATCAACGATCCGACCGTAAGCGTCAATGTGAAATCGGATGAACTGTCCGACAAACACACACTGCGCATCCAGCGCATGTACCACGGCAACGTCAAAGTCAGCAGCATAGATACCGACTTCGTCAACGGCCCTGACTACACGGTACTGGCAGCGGCGGCAGCAACCTTCAAAGGCCTCATCGGACCAGGCGCATTCGTACAACGTGGTGCTGGTGACAAAGCCAAAGTATCGGCAGTCAGCGACTTCCACCAGGCGATGAACTGGCTGCGCAGCGAAGCAGAACGCAACGTCGGCAAACAACGCTACAAAGGTCTGGGTGAAATGAACCCGGAACAGCTGTGGGAAACAACCATGGACCCAGCTGTACGCCGCTTGTTAAAAGTGCAGATCGAAGACGCGATTGCTGCGGATCAGATCTTTACTACATTGATGGGTGATGACGTGGAACCGCGTCGGGCGTTTATTGAATTGAATGCGCTTTCGGCGGGGAATATTGATATTTAATGTCCTTCAATGTAACAAAGGCCTCTTTGGAGGCCTTTGTTACATTGAGAGTGTTTAAATGAGAGAGGTAGCTTTTAAGTCATGAATACCCTCGAGGAGTTAACTCTGCAAGTCTTCGGAGTTTTCTCTATTCAAAGAGAAAATGAAAACTTGATTGCAAATTCTCAAATAGGCTTTAAGCACGCTTGACATAGGAATGTCAGCCTCGTTTAATGCAGGTTCTATTACAGTAACTGCTGTAAATAGTACTTATGAACTTAATTTGAGGAAAACTACGTGAATAAAACAGAATTGGTTGACCACATTGCTCTGACAGCTGATCTTTCAAAAGCGGATTCGGCGCGCGCATTAGATGCAATTGTGACGGCTGTTAAATCGACATTAAAGAAAAATGGAACGGTAACTTTGGTAGGTTTCGGAACGTTCTCAGTTGGGAAACGTGCCGCGCGTACTGGCCGTAATCCAAGAACGGGCGATGCTATAAAAATTAAAGCAGCAAAAGTGCCAAAATTCATAC
>JBEBUE010000199.1:0-5978 GCA_040393485.1 Herminiimonas sp. | reverse complement strand
ATCGATGGTGCGGTGTTCCAGCAATTTGTTGAGATTGCCGCCTGCGCAAAAGAAATTGTCAGCACCTGTCAGGATGACGGCGCGTATGGTGTCATCGCGCTCCGCAGTGGACAGCACTTCGACGGCCGCTGCAAACATGTCGGGATGCAATGCGTTCTTGGCACCTGGATTGGATATGGTGAGGATCAGTGTAGCTTCGTGACGGGATGCTTGGATTTCTGCAGACATGATGGCCGTATGAAGTAGATAGATGGATTAAGAATATACAGCAAGCGCACGCACGGCGAGAATTTCAGCCGCAAACATGAGGCTATGCGCTGGCTTGTCAAAACGCATGTCGAATATTTAAACCCTGGCGAGTCGTTCCAGCGCCGTCTGCAGGGTTTGCTCCTGTTTGGCAAAGCAGAAACGGATGACACCTGCATCTTTGCCGCCTTCATAAAAAGCGGAGACCGGGATCGCGGCTACGCCTATCTCCGCTGTCAGCCATTGCGCGAATTCGTTTTCCGGTAAATCGGAAATGGCACGATAGTCGACGCACTGGAAATAGGTGCCGTCTGCCGGCAATAGCTTGAAGCGCGTGTTTTGCAAGCCGGCACGGAACAAATCACGTTTGCGTTGGTAAAACCGCGGCAAATCGAGATAGGGCTGCGGATCGTTCATATACTGCGCAATCGCATGCTGCATGGGTGTATTGACCGAGAACACATTGTATTGATGTACTTTGCGGAATTCGGTGCTGAGGGCTGCAGGTGCAGCGACGTAGCCTATTTTCCAGCCGGTGACGTGATAGGTCTTGCCGAAGCTGGATACCACGAAGGCGCGCGCTGCCAGCTCCGGATGACGACATACGGATTCATGCTGGATGCCGTCATACACCATGTGTTCATACACTTCATCCGACAGCAGCAGGATGTCGGTATGGCGCACGATGTCCGCTAATGCCTGCAGGTCGCGCGGATGCAATACGGAACCAGTCGGGTTATGCGGTGAATTGATCATGATGAGGCGCGTTCTGTTGCTGACTGCTGCTGCCACTTTTGCCCATGGCACGAGATAGCCTGCTTCGCCGAGCTCCATCTGCACGCAGACCCCTTTACCTCCAGCCAATGCAATCGCCGGCAAGTAACTATCGAATGCCGGTTCGATCACGATCACTTCGTCGCCGGGCTGTATGCAGCAGTGGATGGCCGTCAATAGTGCTTGCGTCGCGCCTGCGGTTACCGTGATTTCATTCTGCGGGTCGTAGTGATGTCCGTACAGCATGCCGATTTTTCGCGCGATGGCTGCACGCAAGGCTGGTGCACCTGTCATCAATGGATATTGATTCAGCCCGCTTTGCATGGCTTCGCTAACAGCTGAAATCAACGCCGGATCGCAGGAGAAATCAGGGAAGCCCTGGCCCAGGTTGACCGCCTTTTTCTCGGCGGCGAGTGCCGACATTAGGGTAAAGATGGTGGTGCCGACCTGAGGTAGCTTGCTTTGTATGGTCGGCGTGGCGTAGTCAGGGGCTGATGGGCTGGACATGTCTGGGTCTGATGGGTTGAGTATGGCTGAAGCGGTCTATTCTAGCGCTTGCAGCGCCTGGTTTGCTTCCAGGGTCCAGGCCTCAGGTGTCATGATGGAAAACAAGCCATCGCGACGTGTCTTGCGCGCGAGTTTTAAGAGCGCCTTATCCTTGGTAATCAGTACGTCAGCCTTGATGTCGCGCGACAGTTCGAGGAATTTTTGGTCATCCTTGTCCTTGCACACCGGCAGCTTAAGTTGTGCTGTATCCGGTTCCGGAACGGGCAGACAACGTATCAGTGCATCGAATTCAGTCGTCACTTGTATGCGTGCGGCTTCGTCCAGTTTCAAATGCGGGTAGCCGAGCACGATGCTCCACTCCTTGCGACAGTCGTCGCGCGTCCATGTTTCGACCTCTCCGTTTTTCATGGCGGAGAGCAGTAGCGCCCAGCGTGGATCACGAAAGACGAATAGATCGAGACAGACATTTGTGTCGAGCACAATGCGCTGAGGAATCAGCTTCGGTATCATAGGCAAAATTATTCTTGTCCGGATGTAGAAATGCTTATTGTTTTATCGCCTGCCAAAACGCTGGATTACGACACGCCCGCCCATACAGGGACTAGCAGCAAACCTGATTTCATCAAACAATCCGCTGAGTTGATAGATATCCTGCGCTTGTCATCCCCGGCGCAGATTGCGAGCCTGATGCGTATTTCAGATCCGCTGGCGAGCCTGAATGCTAATCGCTTTGCGGCCTGGTCGCCCAAGTTTACGCAGAAAAATTCCAAGCAGGCGATGCTGGCATTTAATGGTGACGTCTATGAGGGGCTGGACGCGGGCAGTCTGAACGAACAGCAATTGGCATACGCGCAATCGCACATCCGTATTTTATCCGGCTTGTATGGCGTGTTGCGCCCGCTCGATCTGATGCAACCTTATCGACTGGAGATGGGTACCAGGCTGGCCAATCCGGCCGGCAAGGATTTGTACGCGTTCTGGGGAAGCAGGGTGACGGAGGCGCTCAATCAGCGGATCGTCGAGCAGCAGTCGGAAGCGCTGGTCAACCTCGCTTCGGAAGAATACTTCAAGGTAGTGAAGCCGGCCTTGCTCAAGGCCCCGGTCATCACGCCGGTATTCCAGGACTGGAAAAACGGGCAGTACAAAATCATTTCTTTCTACGCAAAAAGGGCGCGCGGACTGATGGCGCGATATGCCGCAACCGGGGGCATAACGCGTCCGACTGACCTTCAATCTTTCGATGTTGACGGTTATGCATTTGATGCAGATGCGTCAAACGAAAAGACCTGGATGTTCCGACGCAAGGTCGGGATTTAATTTCTGTAAGGAAATATTGTTTCCGCATAGAAATCAAATACTTGCCCAGTGGTAATATTCTCAGAATTGCTTAGATATTTTTCTTCGGCAATGATTTGTTAAATGTTTGCCTATATTTTTTCTTGTTTCCACCAGTAATATTGCTGCAATGCAATAGATTTTCCTCTGGTAACGGCATTTCATCGAACGCATTGCCCAATGGAAACATTGGTCTCATTGAAAACAATTGTTAAATCAATGGCTTATCGCACATGTTTGCAGTTGTGAACGCGCAACTGAATGCAAGTTGGCTGCTTGGGCGGCGTGCAAGTTCCCATATAATGTTTTCTTCGTGTAAACAATAAGAAAATACTGAATTTAGGTTTTTCGGGGGCAAGGTGCAGAAATGCATTGCGTGCATTTTTTTGCGGCACATTACAGTTGCCGGTTAGCGATATTGATCGGCCAGTTGTTAGATGACTAGTACATTGAAATATAGATTACTCTCCAGTCTTCCCTTACTGATTGCATCGCAATTAGCATTTTCGGCCCCATCGACTCCAGACGCAGTTGCGCAATCGAATTTGTTCCGCTCCCGTCCGGGTTCAGGTGAGCAACCTTTTACACAAGATATACAGCGCCAGAAACCGACTTCCGGTGATGAGTCGGCAGAACCGGTTGCACCCGTGGTGACTCCGGCCGCGACGCCTGACGTGCCGCCGATCCTGCGTCTGCCTTCTGATGTGCCCAAGCGCAGTAAAACCGAGGGTAGCAACGCGGCGAAGGCTTCCGAAACCATGCAGGCTGATGGTTCGCGTGACGATGAAATTCTGCAATTGCTGCGCCAGTCGGATAAAGCGTTCACCAATCCTGCGGTGCCTTTGCCGGATGGCATTGTGGGTTTGAGCGATGGTCCGCTGCAAAACATGTTGTCGTTGGAAGAAGCGCTCGCACGTACCCTGCAAAATAGTTACAGCTATGCAGCAGCGAGTGCGCAGGCTGAAGGTGCGCTGTATGGCAAGAAAGCGGCCTTGGGGCAATTGGGGCCTACCCTGGATGTACGCGCCCAGCGCGGCCGCGAATACTCGGCCCCGGCCTCCATCATCAATCCGAATACTGGTCGTGCTCTCTCCAGCGATACGCATATCCGTTGGGATAACAGCGTGATCCTGCGTCAGCCATTGTTTGCGCCAGCTTCCTACTTCGAATACCGCAAGCAGGCGTCGCTGGCAAATGCCGCCGATTTGCGTAAGGAGGATGCACGTGAGGCGCTGTACTACACCACTATCAAGGCTTATTACGATCTCTTGCGTAGCTATGTCGCGCTGACGTTTGCGCGTAGCTATACCGAGCGCATGGATACGCTGCAGGACTACATGAACAAACGCTTGCAGGGCGGCGGCGCGAGCAAGGTTGATTTCGAACGTGTGCGTGGTCGCGCATTGAATGCGCGCTCGACCATGATCGAAGCAGAAGGCGTGCTCGAAAGTGCGATGGTCACGTTGGCGCAATTGACAGGTGTGCGTACCCAGCAATTGGGCATACCGACAAAAATGATGCCGCTGGTGCCGAACACTTCGCGCCTCGCACTCGAACAGATCTACGAGAACAATCCGGCAGTGCGCGCAGCACGCCAAGACACAGCGGCAGCAAACGAAGAGTTGAAATCTGCGCGTTCGCGTTTTTCACCTAACTTCTCGATCGAAGTCTCACAGGCCCGAACCGATAACGCAGGTGGTGATGGTCGCCTGACGACCGATCGCCGCTATATGTTTGTGATGAACATGAACTTGCTTAACGGTGGTTCGGACTATTACTACCAAAAACAAATCGGCAGCAAGTATGTCGAAAAAGCGAATACCGCATCTGATCTGGAACGCAAGCTGAAGGAACAAATCGAGATCAACTACCGCACGCTGGATGCCGTCAAGAAGCGCATTAGCATCGCGCGCCAGGCTTACCAGACCAATGCCGATGTTGCGGATGTCTTCCTCGAGCAACTGGCCACAGGTAACAAGCAATTGCTGGACGTACTCGATGCCTACCAGCAGGCTTACCTGTCGCGCGTCGAGTTGTCGCAGTTGCTGTTCCTGCAGGCAGATATCAGCTATCAAATTTTGCGTAACACCGGGCGCGCATCTTCCTTCGTGGAAGGCATGCAGCAGCCTTAATGCAGTAACCCAGGGGGAAAGATGGAAGGTGGTAAGGAACAGAACTTCTGGCCGGGCTTCGTAGACGCGCTATCCAACGTCGTGTTGGTGATGATCTTTGTCGTCGTCGTTTTCGTCGTGACGCTGTTCTACTATTCGCAAAAGCTGGCAGCGTTCAGGGCGGTGAAATTCATCGAGAAGAAAGAGTTGCAGGAGCAGGTACATACTCCATCCAAGGACCAGCCTAATATCAGTCGCCTGGATGATGGCCAGAATCCGGATGTGGCACGTCTGAAGGCAGAGAGCCAGGAACAGATCAAGGAAATCGCCGCCCTAAAAGGGCAGGTCACACTGCTGCAAGCCAAACTGAACAATAGCAGCACGTCCCTGCAAGGCAGCT
Organism: Herminiimonas sp.; assembly: GCA_040393485.1. Lineage (GTDB taxonomy): Bacteria > Pseudomonadota > Gammaproteobacteria > Burkholderiales > Burkholderiaceae_D > Oxalicibacterium. The sequence continues at coordinate 605 of JBEBUE010000199.1, read as the reverse complement.
TGCGCAGCGATGAAGGCGCACCGACCAAAGCTATCCAGATAGAAAAATCACGCACCTCAACCGCCGCCGATACGCTGGCCGGTATCAAGCTGGATGGTCGTAGCGATGCGGTCACTTTGTATTTCGATACCGATGGCGTCGAGCTCGACAAGAAAGCAGTAGCTGCGCTGGAAGCCAACCTCAAAGGCTGGACCCAAAAAATCAAAAGCAGTCAGGGCAAGCTGGTGGTAACCGGTGTAGTCGGTACGCTGGCGTATACCGAAGGTCGTCGTCGCGCTTACTACCGCACGATCGCTGTGCGCAATTATCTGATCGATCAGGGCGTAGCGCCAAGCAGCGTCGTCAGCCGCGTGGTGCCGGGCAATGAAAATGTAGAAACCGATTCCAGCGTCGTGATCCAATACTCAGCGTCGGCCAAATGAAATTTACCCGCTTATCCAGCTTTATCGCGCAACGTCTGAAGCACGTCCAAACTGCGACGCGCAAGGCGGTGCCTGCGCTGGATCGCGGCATAGAGTCGTATCGCGAGATGCCGGGACCGAAAGTATTTGTGCTGGCCTTGTCGTTTGGTTTGTTGTTGCTGGTGATCTGGGCTTACTTCGCAC
>JBEBUE010000198.1:0-5982 GCA_040393485.1 Herminiimonas sp. | reverse complement strand
CGCAACGTGAGCAAATGGAGCGTTTCCGTCAAATGTTTGGTGGCCAGTTCGATCCGAAAATGTTCGATACTCCAGAAGCCAAACAAGATGTGCTGGATGGCCTGATTTCTGAACGCGTGCTGGCAGCAGAAGCAAAGCGCAATAGATTGTCGGTTTCGGATCAGACCTTGCAACAAACCATTCTGGGTATCGCCGGTTTGACCACGGCAGATGGCAAGTTCGATGTGGAACGCTATAAGTCATTGCTGGCAGCACAAGGCATGACACCTGCGATGTATGAAGCCAGCCTGCGCCAGGATCTGATTGTGCAGCAAGTGAATGCGGCGATCCAGTCCACTGCATTTGCCCCGGATTCGCTGGCCAAGCGTTTGTCCGAGCTGGGCGAGCAAGAGCGTGAAGTGCAGTACCTGACGTTCAAGGCGGCAGATTACACGTCGCAAGTCAAGGTAAGCGATGACATGCTCAAGTCTTACTACGACAAGAGCAATGAATTCTCGGTGCCGGAACAAGTAAAAGCGGAATACGTCGTCCTCACCGCTGATGCACTGGCAGCACAAATCAATGTCAGCGATGCTGATGTCAAATCCTATTACGAGCAAAATGCCAAGCAGTATGGCGTGGAAGAACAGCGTCGTGCCAGCCATATCCTGATCGCAGCGAATAAAGATGCATCAGCAGCGGATAAATCCGCAGCGAAAGCCAAGGCAGAAAAGTTGTTGGAAACCTTGCGCAAATCGCCGCAGGATTTCGCCAAGCTGGCGAAAGAGAACTCGAATGATCCAGTATCTTCCGAACGTGGTGGTGATCTGGATTACTTCACCAAGGAGTCGATGATCAAGCCGATTGCCGATGCTGCGTTTAAATTGAAACAAGGTGAACTGAGCGATCTGGTTGAGTCGGATTATGGTTTTCACATCGTCAAAGTGACGGCTATTAAACCAGCGACGCTCAAGCCATTGGAGCAAGTCAAAGGCGACATCGCGAATGACATACGCAAACAACTGGTGAGCAAGAAGTACGCAGAAACGGCAGATGTCTTCAGCAATACAGTCTATGAACAATCGGATAGCCTGAAATCAGTCGCTGACAAACTGAAACTGAAAATTGAAACGGTCAACAACCTGTCGCGCCAGCCTAACCCGGCAGTGCCAGCAACAGCTCCGTTCAATAACGCGAAATTCCTGAGTGCATTGTTCTCGGACGACTCGTTGAAAAACAAGCGTAATACAGAAGCGGTGGAAGTCGCCCCGAATACTTTGATTGCCGGTCGTGTCGTGGATTACAAGCCTGCGAGCAAACGTCCTTACGATGAAGTCAAAGCGCAAGTACGTGAACGAGTGATTCAGGCAGAAGCCTTAACACTGGCGAAAAAGGCTGGCGAAGAGAAATTGGCTGCATTGAAGGTAAAAGACGATGCCACCGGCTTCTCCGCTACCCAAACCGTGTCACGTGCGAAGAGCCAGGGCGTTAATCCAGCCTTGTTCCTTGCAGTGATGAAGGCTGATACCAGCAAGCTGCCATCGTATGTCGGCGTCGAAGTGCCTGGTCAGGGTTACGGTGTATTGCGAGTTATTCGCGTGGTACAGCCGACTACGGTGGACAGCGCCAAACGCCAGGCTGAGCAACAGCAAATTACCGCTGCATTGGCGCAGGAAGAAATGCAGGCTTATCTGGATGTATTGAAAGAAAAAGCTAAAGTTAAAATCCTGAAGCCAGCTGTTGCGAAGACTAATGGTGCTGAGTAAGGGCTGAAGGTTGAACTGATTTAAAAAAGCGCTCCACGGAGCGCTTTTTTATTTGTCTTTCGATGCAAGCTTACGTCTTAGCTAGATCGATTATATTTGCCGCAGCAGCCTGAAAGGCTTCGTCTGACAAGTCATGCAAACGAATAGTTAGGGCATCCTTGATCCGACTGAAGTTACGTTCTATCGAACGGCTATACGCCGGATCGTAGTGATCTTTCAGCAGCTCCCCGACCAATACTTCCATCTCCCCATCCGCAGCAAGTTTATGCCAACGGGCGATTTTCTCCCGGCCATGTAGCTGTAGCAGGCAACTAAGCTGTTTGCTCAACAGGTCGGGATCATTGAGGAAGTGCTGGTAATCCTGCATCAAGAGCCGAATACGGTTGCTGCGCGCCAGTTCCAGAGATATACAGCTTGATTTACGCATGTTCGCTATTAAGGCATCCGGGACGCGCAAGTCGCCGATTTTTTTGCTTTCCGATTCTATGTAGATGACCTTTTGCGCATCGAAGTGACGCAAGGTTTGCCAGATATCAGTTTCAAATTTCTTTTGCGATGGTTGCTCTTCTGTCGGCAGATTGCCGAGTACCGAACCTCGGTGCGCGGCCAGTTTTTCCAGATCGAGTACTTGCGCACCTATTTTTGCCAATGTTTGCAACAAGCGACTTTTACCGCTGCCGGTAGGGCCGCAGATCACACTGAATTGAAAGCGCTCTGGTAGTTCCGTCAGGTCAGCATTTACATGGCGGCGGAATTCCTTGTAGCCACCGTCCAGTTGTACGGCGGGCCAGCCGATACGCGCCAGTATCGTCGCCATGGCTCCGCTGCGATTACCGCCGCGCCAGCAGTAAATCAGCGGTTTCCAATCTTGCGGCTGATCGATGAATTGCGTTTCTATATGGTGCGCGATATTGCGTGCGATGAGTGCCGCGCCCAGTTTCTTGGCTTCGAAAGCGCTGGTTTGACGATACAGCGTGCCGACGCGATGGCGTTCTTCATCATCCAGTACCGGGCAATTAATTGCGCCGGGTATGTGGTCGAGTGCAAATTCAGCAGGGCTGCGAACATCAATGATGGCATCGAACTGCTCCAGTCCGGGCAGGAGATCATGGAAGCGGAGCAGGGCGGGGTACTTCTTCATATTTACTTGGGTAGTAAAGGCTTGAGTTGCGGCCAGATGTTGTTGAGTATGATCGGATGTGCTTCTGCCGATGGATGGATGCGATCTGCCTGGAACAGATTCGGATTTGCTTTGTCGGCGACGTCTTTCAGCATGAAAGGAACTAGCGCGGATTTGCTTTCCTTGGCGATCTTGGGAAACAGATCAGCGAATTGACGCGTGTAATCGGTGCCGTAGTTAGGCGGGATTTGCATGCCTATCAGTAGTACCCTGGCCTTGGCTTTTTTTGCAGCAGCCACCATGTTGCGCAGATTTTGTTGTGTCGCGATCAGCGACAAGCCGCGCAAAGCATCGTTCGCTCCCAGTTCTATCACGACTACCGCAGGCTGATGCTTATCGAGCAAGGTTTGCAAACGCGCAGCACCGCCGCTTGTGGTTTCACCGCTGATACTGGCATTGACGATAGGAGCTGTGATTTTTTCTGCTTCCAGTTTCTTCTGCAAAAGACTAACCCAGCCCTCACCACGTGCCAGGCCATATTCTGCTGACAGGCTATCGCCGAGCACGAGTATGGTTTTTGATGCAGAATAAGCGCTCATCGTGAAGGAGGCGAGCATCAGCAACGCCAGTGTCCTCATTACCGCTTTCATGATTTTTCCCACTTGATACGAAAACTTGAAATTAATCGGCATGCCTGAATCCTCTACTTTGTATCCTGCAATTGAAGCGATCAATCTGACTAAGCGTGTGGCAGATGCGACCGGTGAGCTGACCATACTGCAATCGGTTGATTTTACCGTGCAAGCGGGCGATACGCTTGCCATCATAGGCGCATCCGGTTCAGGCAAGTCCACTTTGCTGGGCTTGCTGGCTGGCCTGGATACTCCCTCGGATGGCACCGTCAAGCTGGACGGCACCGATATCTTTGCACTGGATGAGGATGGGCGGGCAGGTTTGCGCAAGTCCAGGCTTGGTTTCGTGTTCCAGTCGTTTCAGCTGCTGGGTCATTTGAATGCGCTGGAGAATGTCATGTTGCCGCTGGAATTGCGTGGTGACGGCAAGGCAAAAGAAAAAGCCGAGGCCATGCTGGCACGAGTAGGTTTGAGCTCACGCCTGAAACATTATCCCAAATACCTGTCGGGTGGGGAGCAGCAGCGGGTCGCGCTGGCGCGTGCCTTCGTCAGTGAACCGCCGTTGCTGTTTGCAGATGAGCCGACTGGTAGCCTGGATGCAGCAACCGGCGCAGCAGTAATACAACTGATGTTTGAATTGAATCGCGAACGTGGCTCGACGCTGGTACTGGTGACTCATGATCCTTCGATTGCTGCCTTGTGCAAACGTACGATCACGATTTCAGCGGGACGCCTGGTTCAGGCTTAAGACTTAAGGCAAGCGCCTCAGCGGCTGACCAGTTGATTCAATACCGAACGGATTTCAGGAATCAATTCGCCCGCAGTCAGACCGATAGGGCCGATGCCGCGTTTGACTAATTCATCGGCCGCGAGACCATGTAAATAGACGGCTGCCAGTGCAGCTTCCCATTCCGGACAACCCTGCGCCAGCAATGCTCCGGACAATCCTGCCAGCACGTCGCCGGAACCTGCCGTGGCTAATGCGGGATTGCCGGTCGTGTTGAGCACAACGGTGCCGTCCGGTGCGGCGATCACCGTACCCGAACCTTTTAGTATCGTCGTTGCTCGGAACGTGCTGGCTAGTGCGCGTGCCGCGGCGATCCGGTTGGATTGGATTTGTTGCGTTGTGCTGGCGAGCAGGCGCGCGGCTTCCAGCGGGTGCGGCGTGATAATAGTAGCGGCGCTACGGGCCAATAATTTTTCCTGCAGGGCTGGCTCATTGCCGATCAGGTTGAGAGCATCGGCATCGATGACCAGCGGGGTATTCGCCACGATGGCTTTACCCAGGGTGTCGCGCGCCAGGCGTGAAGTGCCGAGTCCGGGACCGGCGACGGTGGTGGTGGTGCTGTAATCTATGTTGCTGGCGAGGCGGCTCATCAACTCTGCCTGCACGCTGTCGTACAGCAATGAGTCAGCGAGACAGGCAATGAAGACACGTCCGGCACCGCATTTGGCGGCAGCGCGCGCAGCGAGGACGGCCGCTCCGACCATGCCATGCGAACCACCCAGCACACTGACATCACCATAGCTACCCTTATGCGTGTTATGGCGACGTGGCCGCAGGCATTTGGCGAAGAGTTCGGGCCGGTTCAGTTGCATGGAGGCGGGTGGGAAGCGATCGGCTGCAATGTCCAGCGTGGCAACAGTGACGATGCCTGCGTAATCACGGCCTTCGCATGTGTGTAATCCTGCTTTGTCGGCGATGTAGGTGATGGTATGCGTTGCCTGTATCGCTATGCCTTCGGCGTCGCCGACGATAGCCCCGGTATCGGCATTCAAGCCGCTGGGCACATCTAGTGCCAGTATCGGACAGCTCAGTTGATTGACGGTGGCGATCAGCTCATATGCCGGGCCGGTGATGGCACGGCCCAGGCCGATGCCGAACAAGCCATCAATCACCATGGCCCAATCGGTGTTGCTGATCGCAGCATCATCGCTGGCGATGAAGGTGGCTCTGCTGGCTTTTGCATTTTGCAATGCTTGCTGTGCATCGGCAGTTAAATGATCGCTGGCGTAGGGGAGTGTGATGTAGACCTTGAGACCGGCATTCATCAATTGACTGGCTGCTTCCAGCGCATCGCCGCCATTGTTGCCAGGGCCGGCCAGAACCAGCACGCGCTTTTCCTTTTCACTGCTTTGCAACAGTTCATACGCAAGTTCACCAGCGGCCGTGCCAGCGCGTTGCATTAATGCGTAAGTAGCGGAGCTGGCTAGTGCTTCCTGTTCTATCTGGCGGATTTCCTTGACGGTGTACAGTGCATGGGTAGCGGTCATATGGGCGATGTAATCAAATGGATGCGAGCACAAGGTGCTGATTCATTTGATTTTAGTCCAATTAGACCGCGATCAAATCAAAGATAAGCGCTCAGGAATAACGCGTAGGTGTCAAACCATCGATATCGATATCTGGCGCACGTCCGGAAACAAGATCGGCGACGACCTTGCCTGAGCCTGCCGCCATGGCCCAGCCGGTGCTGCCATGGCC
>JBEBUE010000197.1:0-6009 GCA_040393485.1 Herminiimonas sp. | reverse complement strand
CGATCGTCAACGGTTGGCCTGCTTTCCAGGCGACGGCGGCTTTGGTTTTCATGGTGGGGTCTCACTCAATAAAGGAGGTGAAATGATACGTCATCTCTGAACAGAGCGACGGCAGGTGCAATTTTTTCATGCGACGACTGCAGGTAAAACGGATTCCAGTTGAACTGGAATCCGGGTGTTCAGGCCAGGTCGCTGGCTTATTTGACTGCTTCTATCGCATCGTCCGGCAACACGACGTTGACGTCCAGGACTTCCAGGTTGCCCTGGCTGTTGAGCGAGATCTTGATGTCGTCAGGATTGACCTTGACGTACTTGGAAATCACCGCGATCAGTTCCTGATGCAATGCCGGCAGGAAGTCAGGACCAGCCCGGCCGTTGCGCTCACGTGCAATGATGATCTGCAAACGCTCCTTGGCTGCGCTCGCAGTCTTCGGCTTGCTATTAAAGAGAAAGGACAAAAGCGCCATGATTACTTACCTCCAAAAATTCTCTGCAGAAAGCCAGGTTTTTCGTAATCGGTAAATCGCAGCGGTACGTCTTCTCCGAGGAAACGCGAGACTACATCTTTATATGCTTCCGAAACTTCACTGCCTTCAATATGAATTGCCGGATTGCCTGCATTCGATGCGTGCAGTACAGATTCCGATTCAGGAATGATGCCGACCAGCGGGATGCGCAGGATTTCCTGCACGTCGGTGTAGGACAACATTTCACCTGCTTCCACGCGCTTCGGTACGTAGCGGGTAATCAGCAAATGTTCCTTGACCGGTTCGCCACCATTCAGCGCGCGGCGTGATTTGGCCTGGATGATGCCGAGGATACGATCCGAGTCGCGTACCGACGATACTTCAGGATTGGTGACGATGATGGCTTCGTCAGCAAAGGTCAGCGCCATCACGGCACCGTGTTCGATACCTGCCGGTGAATCGCAAATGATGAATTCAAAGTCCATTGCAGCCAGGTCTTGCAGGACACGTTCGACGCCGTCTTCGCTCAATGCATCCTTGTCGCGGGTTTGCGAAGCAGGCAGCACGAACAGGTTGTCGCAGTGTTTGTCTTTGATCAGCGCCTGGTTCAGCGTTGCTTCTTTGTTGACGACATTGATCAGGTCGTACACCACGCGGCGTTCGCAGCCCATGATCAAATCGAGGTTACGCAGGCCGACGTCAAAGTCGATGACGACTGTTTTATGTCCGCGCATGGCCAAACCAGATGCAAAGCTTGCGCTCGATGTCGTTTTGCCGACGCCGCCTTTACCCGACGTTACAACGATGATTTTTGCCAAAGGAAACCCCTTTCGTTAAATAATTAGTTTATGCCGCTGCCTTGATAGGCAGCATGTCGATACGATCGCCAACCAGGCGGACTTGCGTCGCCTGTTGTGCGCGATCCTGTGGAAAGCCGTTTTCAAAAGTGCGATACATGCCAGCAATGGAAACCAGTTCGGCTTCCATGCTGAGGGTAAAAATACGTGCTTCGGTATTACCGCTGGCACCAGCCAGCGCGCGCCCACGCAGCGGCGCGTAAATGTGGATGCTGCCGTCAGCGATGACCTCGGCGCCATTGTTGACCGCAGCAGTGATGATCAGGTCGGCACCGCGCGCATAAATGCGCTGACCGGCACGTACCGGGGTATCGACGATCATGGTGTTGGCTGCGAATTGGGTGGCTGTCGGAGCAGGGGCAGCGGTTTGTACTACGACTGGTTCCGGTTCTGCGACTTCGACTGGCGGAGCCAGTTCGATTTCAGCTTGCTGCGGTGTGCTTGGTGCTGCCGGGGCACGTTCTTTGACCGAACCGTCCAGGCTCAGGCCGTGTGCCAATACTTCGCTTGCCATTTCCGGCGTCGCATTGCGTACTGCTACTGCGTTCAGGCGATACGATTTGAGCAGGGCGGTAATGGCAGGCCAGTCGATGACCTGGCCGGCTGGTTCCAGGGAGCCGACGTCGATCACAGCGAATTCATCATCAAAGAAGTCGGCATTGCCGCCGGTCATTTCCTGCATGGCCGCATCAAGCACGGCCAGGTTGGCATCGCGCAGGATGGCAGAGACGGCGACGACAGTGGAAATCTTGATTTCGATCGGCTTGCGAGATGAGCTTTTGGACATTGGGATGATAATTATTGATGCTGTGTACTTAAAAAATCCGTAATCAATTTCTGGCCACTAAGCTTGCGCGTGCGTGCCGCACCGCGCAGGGCTGGCGGCCAGATGATAAGTGAGCGCTATTATACCCGTTACCGTGAGTGTTTCTGCGGTGTTTGACTGCAGAAGATGGCATTTTTGCGAGCTTTCCAGCAGGTAATCATGGACACTGGCCTGGTCGCTGCTGATCCGGTTTTGCCGCAGGGTATGCCCGGCATTTTATGAAATTTTGTGTGCGGCAGAGCAGGGTGTCGCGTGTAGAATAGCCCCTTTTTTTGCCGGGGCACGCCATGTGGTTCAAGAATCTTCAGATATATCGTCTTCCTGCGCCGTGGGCCGTTACAGCAGAACAATTAGCGGCCGACCTTGCTCCGCATGCGTTCCAGCCATGCTCTAGTCTCGAGATGCAAAGCCAGGGCTGGGTCTCGCCACGCGAAAACGGTGAGTTGGTCTACACCTTGAACAAGCAGATGCTGCTGTTGCTGGGTACTGAGAAAAAGCTGTTGCCAACGACCGTCATCAACCAGGTTACCAAGATCAAGGCTGCGGAAATCGAAGAGCAGCAAGGCTTCAAGCCAGGTCGTAAGCAAATGAAGGAAATCAAGGGGGAAGTGACCGATGAGTTGCTGCCGCGCGCCTTCAGCGTCTGGCGCCAGACCTGGGTCTGGATCGATCCGGTCAACGGCTGGCTGGTGGTAGATGCAGGTAGCCCGGCCAAAGCCGACGAAGTCATCAAGTTGCTGGTCAAGTCAGTCGATAAATTACCGCTGGAAACGCTGCACGTCGCGCAATCGCCAGTCACTGCCATGACTGAATGGCTGGCGGCAGATGTTGCGCCGCATGGCTTTACCGTGGACCAGGATACCGAATTGCGCGCTACCAGCGAAGGCAAGGCCACCGTGCGTTATGTACGCCACACCCTGGAACCGGAAGATGTACGCCGCCACATTGCGTCCGGCAAACAATGCACGCGTCTGGCCATGACCTGGGCTGACAAGATCTCCTTCGTCCTGACCGAATCGCTGACCATCAAGCGCGTAACGCCGCTGGACGTGATCAAGGAAAATGCCGATTCCACTGCGCAGAACGACGACGAGCGCTTCGATTCCGACATCATGTTGATGACTGGTGAGCTCAGCAGTATGCTGGCCGACTTGGTAGTGGCACTGGGTGGTGAAGTCGAGAAAAAATGATGCTGCAGACAGGTTTCTTGCCTGTCTGAATCAGCTTCAGGCATGATATTGTCTGTCACACCGGAGTGGCAGCGTCACTGCTGCTACATCGTTTAATTTTTTAGATTACAGCCATGGAAATTCAAGTCGGCGATATTGGCCACATTATCCAGTTATCGGTCGCACCGGTGTTCCTGCTCACGGGTGTTGGCACCAACCTGATGGTGCTGACGAACCGCCTGGGCCGGATTACTGATCGCTCACGTGTGCTGGAAGATAAATTGCGTACCGTTGATCCGGTTCACCATGCAGACCTGACGGCTGAACTGGTGACGCTGTATCCACGCGCGCACCTCATCAATCGGGCGATTGTGCTGAGTACGGCGTGTGCGTTGATGGTCAGCCTGGTCATCATCTCGCTGTTCCTCGGGGATGCACTGAGCATAGAATTGTCGAAGTTCATCGCAGTCTTCTTCATCTTGGCGATGTTGTGCCTGGTATCGAGCTTTGTCATGCTGCTGCGTGAGATCCTGACTGCGACCAGTTCTCTGTACGAGCGCAGGATAGAGCCCATCGCGCGTCCGTAAAAAAAGCCCGCATGTGCGGGCTTTTTTGTGTGTGGCTATGCGGCTCAGTAAGTCGGCGGCACATAACCCTGTGCAGCGTCGGCGCCATCACCGAAGAAGTGTTTTTCCATTTGCGTTGCCAGGTATTTACGCGCACGCACGTCAGCCAGGTTCAGGCGATTTTCATTGACCAGCATGGTCTGGTGCTTGAGCCACGCGGCCCACGCTTCTTTCGAAACGGATTCATAGATGCGCTTGCCCAGCTCACCCGGATACGGTGGGAAATCCAGGCCTTCCGCTTCCTTGTCGAGTTTGATGCAGTGAATCATGCGAGTCATGTTGTTTCCTTTTCTATTGCTGCATCGCGTTGCCGGACAGGTTACGCGCTTGCAGCGGATGTTGATGAATATCGGATTCCAGAACCGTCGCCCCGGGCGCCGGCAAAAATCGGTTAGGTAAAAATTTATTAAGCAGGCGTCATTATAGGTTTTTCATGAAAACCAGGGATTTACGCTGCCAGTTGTACATCTGCTGCCGGTTCTTTGGCAGGCTGTCGACAGTAGCCGGTACGAAGCCGCGCTTGAGGAACCAGTGGGCGGTACGGGTCGTCAGTACAAACAGTTTTTTCAGGCCTGCTGAGCGGGCGCGGTTTTCCATATGCTTGAGTAAACGTTCGCCGTCGCCCTGGGTCTGGACTTCCGGATTGACGATCAGGCATGCCATCTCGGCCATTTTTTCTGCCGGGAAAGGATAGAGTGCGGCACAGGCGAAGATGACACCGTCATGTTCGATGACAGAGAAATAATCGATTTCGCGTTCGATCAGCTCACGGCCGCGCTTGACCAGCGTACCGTCTGCTTCATACGGTTCGATCAGTTTCAGGATGCCACCGACGTCTTCAATCGTCGCATCGCGCAGGCTTTCCAGATTCTCAAACGACACCATGGTACCCACGCCATCATGCGTAAACAATTCCAGCAAGGCCGAACCATCCATTGCGTACGGCACGATGTGGGCGCGCGGCACACCGGCGTTACAGGCTTGCATCGCATGTTGCAGGTAGAAAGCGGCATCGGCAGGTACGCAGTCATGCTGCAATACGGCGTCGACCTGGTGCGATGACAATTCATGGATATCGGCCCCGGCCATATCCTTGATCATCGGTGTTTCGGTGATGAAAATCAGCTTGTCGGCGCGCAAGGCGATGGCGGCATTGACGGCGACGTCTTCCATCGTCAGGTTGAAAATTTCACCGGTCGGTGAGAATCCCAGTGGCGACAGCAGCACCAGGCCACCTGCGTTGAGGATGGGGTGGATGGCTTCATACGCGATCTTGCGTGTAACGCCTGTTAATTCCAGGTCAACGCCATCGATGATGCCGATCGGACGCGCAGTGACAAAGTTGCCGGAGATGATGCGGATGGCGGCATGCGCCATCGGTGTATTTGGCAAGCCCTGGCTGAACGCGGCTTCGATATCGAGGCGTAATTCGCCGGCTGCTTCTTTCGCGCATTCCAGCGCGGCTGAGTCGGTGATCCGTACGCCGTCATGGAAGCGGGCTTCCACATTACGCAGCGCCAGTTGCTCCTCGACCTGCGGGCGTGAGCCGTGCACGATGACAACCTTGATGCCAAGCGCGTGCAACAAGGACAGATCCTGCGCCAGCACTGGCAGTGCGCCAGCCTTGACCAGTTCGCCGGGGAAGGCGACCACAAAGGTCTTGCCGCGGAAGGCGTGGATGTAGGGAGCGACGGAGCGCAGCCACTGGACGAATTGATCTTGGTTTTCCATGAGACGCATTATAACCACGGCAACCCGGATCGATTATGCGATCTGACGACGAAATACGACACTGCTCTGTATAATTCTGCCCTACATGTCCGCTCCAGAATCCAACCAAAAAAGTCGGCCGGGCGCATCGCAGCGCCCAACGCGTAACGCGCAGGCCCCATCCGCACCGCCGGTACGCAACCCGCTGCCGGCGATCAGCTTCCCTGAAGAGCTGCCGGTCTCCGGCAAGCGCGATGATATTGCGCGCGCGATCCAAAATAACCAGGTCGTCATCGTCAGCGGTGAAACCGGCTCCGGTAAAACCACGCAATTGCCGAAGATTTGCCTTGAACT
>JBEBUE010000196.1:0-6017 GCA_040393485.1 Herminiimonas sp. | reverse complement strand
GCTGCGACGCCGAGGACGTTGTCCAGGCTCATGACCAGATCGGCGATCAGAATGGTTTTGATGGCGCCCCACAGATTGGAGTGGCCTTCAATGTTTTCTTCGCCACCGTCTTCGGCCAGCAATTGCACGCCGATGTAGAACAACAGAACCGCGCCTACCAGTTTGAGGTAAGGCAGGGTCAGCAATTGCAACGCGAAAATGGTCAGGACGATACGCAGAATAATGGCGGCAGCACTACCGTAGATGACGGCCATTTTCTTTTGTTTTGGTGGCAGTGATTTGGCGGCCAGGGCAATGACGACTGCATTATCGCCGGACAGCACGATGTTAATCAGGATGATGTTGCCGAGTGCGGCCCAAAATGCTGGAGTTCCTAGTAATTCCATGTCTTCCTCAAAGTTTATTGAATATAAGCGGCAGTCGGCGTACGACCATGTTGTTGTCTGTCCGTGGAAACCACGGCCATCTTTTGGCCACTACTTGCTAACGCGTGCAAATTTTCTACTAATCAATACGTATGAGTTCAAGTCCAGTATAGAGACAAAAACCCAGACCGGAAGGGGCAGTTTTTACAGTTGCGAACGTCCCCTACGCAGGCGCAGGTTAGCTCGGCAGAACTCAAATTAACGTGATATTAGCGTTATTTTTTCGTTAAAACTGATTGGAAGTGGATGCGGAAAATACTACCTCCTTGTGGCCTGTCGTCATGCTCAAGCCTGGCGCCGAGGTATTCGCAAATGCGGATGGCCAGTGCGAGGCCAAGGCCTGATCCGGCCGAGCCGATGAGTGCGGGCTGGGAGGGGTCATTTTTCAGCCGGGCGCGAATGATGTCTGGCACGCCGGGACCGGTGTCTTCGACCAGCACGCTGTGATCCTGGATGGATACGACGACGGAGCCTTCATCAGTGTATTCGCAGGCATTGCGGATCAGGTTGCCAATTGCTGATGACAGGAGCTCCTTGCGTCCGAATACCGAGAAGTCCTGGCCTTCCTGGAAATGCAAGCTGATAGGCCGGTCCCTCACCAATGGCTGGCCACGCTCTATCTCTGCGCGTATGACTTCGGAAATAGACGTGAGCGGACGGTCTATGGTGTCCGGACGTCGTGCCAGCAGCAAGAGCACGCTGACGCAATCGGTCGCCTCCTTGGCGGCGCGCATGATGCGTCGCGCAGGTGCCTGCACGGTAGGTTGATCTGAAGTCTGTTCGACCAGCAGCTCGGCAGCGCCGATGATGATGGTGAGTGGGGTGCGCAGTTCATGGCTGACGTCGCCGGTGAAGAAGCGTTCGCGCGCGAGGAATTGCTTGAGTTCTGCGGTGTGTTCGGCAAAGGCGCGCGCCAGCACGCCCAATTCATCCTGATGATTCAGCAATGGCAGTTCGGCATTGGTTTTTTTATCCATCACTGCGTTAGCCAACGTAATGATGGGATCGACAAAGCCGCGTGCGATGAAGCTGCCGAGGAAAAGCGAGAGCGCAACGAAGCCGAGGAAACCTGCGCCTAGCATCGCAAAGATGACGTGTTCAATATTCTTGTATTCGCTGGCACGGTCGATGACGACGTAAGGACCGGCCGCATCCTGGCCCACCAGTAAGTGCACGTATTGATCTTCAAATACGCGCTTGGCAACACCGTAGGGCAGGTTGCGTAGCTCAGGCGGGATGGCAGTGCCGTGATAGAAGCTGACGTCGGACGGCATTTCTACCGGCATGCCGGCTGCATGACGTGGCGAGGCCCACGCAGCGATGCTGCGCAGGTGCTCGTCTACCAATAAATCTTCAATGCCGACAATTGCACCCGAAGCGACAACGCCGACAAAGGTACAAACCGCCAGTGCAAAGAAAAGATAGGCTACAACTATGCGGCGGCGCAGCGTACTAGGGCGCTTCATCCGCATCTACCAGGCGATAACCTATGCCTTGTACGGTACGCAGCATGGCAAACGGGTGTGATTTATCCAGCGCCTGGCGTAATGCATGGATATGGGTGCGCAGCGCATCGCTGTCAGGTGGGTGATCGCCCCAGACTTCGAGCTCCAGGGTTTCACGCGAGACGACTTTGGGCGCTTCCTTCATCAGGCAGGTCAGGATCTTGAAACCGGTTTTGGTCAGCGAAATCGGTATGCCGTCGCGCTTGACCTGATACGTAGAAGTATCGAATACCAGATTGCCCACGCTGAGGAAGTTGGTGCCCTGGTTTTTGCCGCGCGCGCGACGTACCAGCGCCTTCAGGCGTACTTCTACTTCCAGTAGAGAGAATGGCTTGACCAGGTAATCGTCAGCGCCGCTATCGAAGCCGGCGACTTTGTCGTCCAGTGTATCGCGCGCGGTCAGCATGAGCACCGGAGTGTCTTTCTGCAATTCATCGCGCATCTTGCGGCACAGGGTCAGTCCGTCTATGCCGGGTAGTTTGATGTCGAGGATGACGGCATCGTAGTCATGTTGTGCTGCGAGCGCGAAGCCTGCGTATCCGTTGGCTGCGGAATCGAGTACGTAGCCACGCGGCTCCAGGAATGCGTACAGATTCGCGACGATATCGGCATTGTCTTCAATAATCAGGATGCGCATGGTAGTGATGGCGATTGCTCGCCTCTTGTCTATGAAATGTGTTTTGTGTTTGAAAAATCACCCGGTTTTATCGTCCGGGTGATGGCAAGTGCATGGGCCAAAATAGCGATCCGATGCGAGCATTGTCATTATGCCTGCGCGTGCCGCGTCTTGCAGAAAATCCGCACTGCACCGTTGTTGTTCGGCGATTGAATGTGCTTTTGCTTGCCGTCGGCATCGTTCTATTTTTGCGCCAATGCTTTCTCTATATCCGCCACTAGCTTTTTGTCACCGGGTGTCACTTTCGATGGATAGCTTTAAACGAACTTGCAGATACGATCCAGCAGGATTTTATGGAAGTTCCATTTAGGTGTAGTCGCGCCGTTTGCCATCAGTGATTTATAGAAAGGATTGATGTTGGGGCCTATTACTGAGCTTTTGGCAAACATCGGGAATTTCACGCCATAAGTATTGTGGCAAAACTCGGCGATTTCCTTGTTGGCTCCGGGCTCTTGCTGGCCAAAATCATTGGAAGCAAAGCCGAGGACAACCAAGCCGCGATCCTTGTATTTGGCGTAGAGCTGTTCCAAACCTTCATATTGGCTGGTAAAGCCGCAGTAGCTGGCGGTATTGACTGCCAGAATCACCTTTCCTGCGTATTGGCAAAGATTTTGCGGCACTTCATCTTGCAGGCGGGCAATGCTGTAGTTCAATGTGGCAGGACAGGCTGCCGGGCTACTGGTCTGGGCGTATGCCTGCGTACCGAAACCGAGTCCGGCCAGCAAAGTGAGGCTAAGGAGCAGGCGAGTGTATTGTTTTGTCATTTTGGTGGGTGCTGTGACGAGTCGGTGTAACTCATATTGCACCAAGACTGTCGGTTTGTCATGGCGCGGAAAAAATAATCTTCTAAGCTGAAAGAAAAGCAAAAAAACGGTGAATTTCAGTGTTTGAATGTTGAACTTTTTGGCGCGGAATAAGTTTTTTTTAATCACGCCTTTGCGTTAAGAAAACATTAAAAAAGCAAGTAACGGCGCGGGATAGGCGCGTTTTCGATACTTGAAAAGAATCGAATCGGACCCAGATTTTTCAAGAAAATGCGCTTATGTTTAGCTGCTGAGGCTGGGTAGGCGTTGAATTTCTTGGTAGAATCAAGGACTTAACTCAATTTTTAAGGCGCGTATGCTGTACCCAGAATTGTTTAAATCGCTAGAGCAGGTTCGCTGGAACATGGAAAAAGACATTCCATGGGATCAGTTCGACGGCTCCAAACTGACCGATGAGCAGGCACAAACCATACGCATGAATGCGATTACCGAGTGGTCTGCTTTGCCTGCAACCGAAATGTTCTTGCGTGACAATCGCGGTGACAGTGACTTTTCCGCTTTCATGTCGGTATGGTTCTTCGAAGAACAAAAGCATTCGCTGGTATTGATGGAATACCTGCGTCGCTTCCGTCCGGAATTCGTTCCGACCGAAGAAGAACTGCATAACGTCCGTTTCGAATTCGATCCGGCACCGGCGCTCGAAACACTGATGATGCACTTCTGCGGCGAAATCCGTTTGAACCACTGGTATCGTTGCGCTTCTGACTGGCACACTGAGCCTGTCATCAAGCAAATCTACAAAATCATTAGCCAGGATGAAGCGCGCCACGGCGGTGCTTACCTGCGTTACATGAAGAAAGCACTGGTAGAAGTTGGCGATAGCGCACGTGCTGCATTTGCCAAAATCGGTGTATTGATGGCATCGGCACGTCGTACCGAAAAACCGCTGCACCCGACCAATTTGCACGTGAACCAAGCGCTGTTCCCGAACGATACCGTGCAATCGCGTCTGCCTGATCCGGAATGGCTGGAACGCTGGCTTGACGGTCAGATCAAGTTCGACAGCGAATGGGAAAAGAAGGTTGTGGATCGTATTCTGCACAATATGTCGCTGCTGTTTGAGCGTACCTTCGGCACCGTGCAGGAACTGAACCGCTATCGCAAAGAAATCGTTACGCGTATGGCGGCTGCACAACCGGCCTGATTTTGCTCTCTTAAACCCGAAAAGCCGCAAGCCTGTTTGCGGCTTTTTGTTTATTGGAAAGGACTCATCATGCAAAGACGTACAGTATTAAGTGCATTGGCTTTGGCCGGCATCTTGCCGGGACTCTCGTTTGCCAAAGCGCAGCCTGTAGTCAATGTGTATAAAAGTGCGACCTGCGGTTGCTGTACCGAGTGGATTACGCACCTGGAAAAGAATGGCTTCAAGGTGAATAGTCACAATGTGCCGAACACCGCCGCGTATCGCAGCAAGTATGGTGTGCCTTCTGCGCTGGGCAGCTGCCATACCGGTGTCATTGATGGCTATGCGCTGGAAGGTCATGTACCAGCCGCAGATATCAAACGCTTGCTGGCAGAGAAGCCGAAAGCCAAAGGCCTAGCTGTGCCAGGTATGCCTATGGGTTCACCAGGTATGGAAATGGAAGGACATGGCGCAGATGCTTATGACGTCTTGTTGTTCCAGGCGGATGGCAAGACCCGCGTGTACAGCCACTACGCTGCCAAGTAATTTCAGTAGCGCAAATAAAAAAGGACGTTTAAAAACGTCCTTTTTATTTGTCTGGCGTAATGCAAATCAATGATGGTGATGTTCCATCTTGTCTGCCTTCTTGCTGCCTTCCTCAACCACGATAGCGGCCTCAATTTTTCCAGCCTTTTTGAAGGTTAGCGTCAACGGCAATTTATCGCCGGCTTTGAGCGGTGCTTTCAGCCCTATCAGCATGATGTGATAGCCGTCGCCCGGTTGCATGGTGATTTTTTCCTTGGCCTTGATATCTAGGCTGCCGATTTCACGCATGCGCATGACGTTATCGGCTGTCATTGCCATGGTGTGGATTTCGACGGAGCTGGCGGCTGGGGAGCTGGCTGATATCAGCGTGTCAGTGCTATTGCCCTTGTTTTCCAGCGTCAGGTAGGCACCGCCACTGGTTTGTCCAGCAACGGTCGCACGTGCATAAGGATGGCTAACGGAGATATCGCCGCCGCGATAATCGTGTGCCATGCTGCTGGCGCTGATGCATAAGGTGATGGCGGCGAAAGTGAGTTGGCGCAGATTCATTGAGTTCCTCGTTTAGCAAGATGCAGGACGAATAAAAAAGAGCCCTTATCCTAACTTAAAAGTCACGGGCAGTGATGCGCGGTAGTGTTTACTGGCCGCCGGCAAAACCGTTTTGTCGCCACGCTTCATACACCACGACTGCAACGGTATTGGATAAATTCAGGCTGCGGTTGTCCGGACGCATGGGCAGGCGTATGCGTTGCGACGGCGGAAAGGATTCGCGCAAGCTGGTTTCCAGTCCCTTGGTTTCCGAGCCGAATACAAATACATCGCCAGGCTGGAAGGCCATGCTGGCAAACGGTGTGGAGCCGTGTGTGGTGAGTGCAAACATGCGCTCGGTATTGAGCGGCTGCTCCGGCGGGAATGAGT
>JBEBUE010000195.1:0-6022 GCA_040393485.1 Herminiimonas sp. | reverse complement strand
GGAAGGAAAAACGGCCGGTCGAAAGTATCAACCGGCCGCACCAATATCACTGAATACTATTTACGAAGGTGTTACGTCGCAACGTGCATCGATAGCGGTGCTGCGGGTATGCATGCCGAGTTTTTCGAGCAGATCCTGATCGGCCATCGCTTCCGGATTGCCGGTGGTCAGCAACTTGTCGCCGTAGAAAATCGAATTCGCACCGGCGACGAAGCAGAGTGCCTGGATCGCTTCACCCATTTCGCGACGACCAGCAGACAGACGTACACGTGCTTTAGGCATGGTGATACGCGCTACCGCAACGGTACGCACGAACTCCAGCGGATCAATCGCTTCGGTGCCATGCAACGGTGTGCCTTCAACCTGCACCAGGTTATTCACCGGCACTGACTCAGGATATGGGTCCATATTGCACAATTGCGCGATCAGGCCAGCACGTTGCAGGCGCGATTCGCCCATGCCGACGATGCCGCCGCAGCAGACCTTGATACCGGCACCGCGCACGCGACCCAGCGTATCGATACGGTTTTGGTAATCACGAGTCGAGATCACGTTCGAGTAAAACTCAGGTGCGGTGTCCAGATTGTGGTTGTAGTAATCGAGACCGGCGTTCTTCAGTTTTTCTGCCTGGCCTTCGCCCAGCATGCCGAGGGTGGCGCAGGTTTCCAGGCCCATGGCCTTCACTTCGCGCACCATTTCTTCGACTTTTTCGAGGTCACGATCTTTAGGTTCGCGCCATGCTGCACCCATACAGAAGCGGGTCGCGCCGTGCGCTTTCGCTTCACGCGCTGCGGTCAACACTTCTTCCAGTGGCAGGATTTTTTGTGCAGTCACGCCGGTGTCATAGCGTGCAGCTTGCGGGCAGTAGCCGCAATCTTCAGGGCAGCCGCCGGTCTTGATCGACAGCAGCGTGGCCAGTTCGATTTCGGTCGGATCGAAGTTTTCACGATGCACGGTTTGCGCACGGAACATCAATTCATTGAACGGCAGGTTGAACAAGGCCAGCACATCATCCACTGGCCAGGCAGTAGGGATGATAGGCGTAACGGGCGCTTGGAATGTTACTGGTTGCGACGACATCGAAAAACTCCTGACTAAAATTTAAACCGGGTATCCGCCAGATCAGGCCTGAGGCCAGTTCGGCAAACACGAAAAATCCAGATACGAAGCAGCGGCGGCTGGCAGGGGTGCCGGCAAACGCGGCACACAACCCAACAACGGCGCGGATAAACGCTGCACCAATGCTTCGACATTATCCTCGGCAAACGGCATGGCGGCATCTACTGTATTTGCCACCCAGCCCACCAGCTTCAGGCCCCGTGCGGCAATGGCGTCAGCGGTCAATAAAGCATGATTCAGGCAACCGAGCCGCAGCCCGACCACCATTATGACGGGCAAACCCAGTTGTTGGGCTAAATCCGCGGTATCTGCATGGTCGGACAAAGGCACACGAAAACCGCCAACACCCTCGACCACCACGGCATCCGCCATCTCGCGCACTTGCGCATAACAGCTCTTAATATGCTCGATATCGATGGCAACGCCTTGCAACTCCGCCGAAACGTGCGGCGCGCAAGCTTCATTCAGCAAATACGGCGTCGCCAATCCGGGCGGCAAAACCACATTTGCAGCCTGCGCCAGCGCGTCAGCGTCGTCATTGTGCCAGACCTGACCCTCACTTGTCTGAATTGGCGTGGCACCGGCGGCCACACTTTTGATCGCTGCCGCCCGCACGCCCTGTTGCACCAGGGCATGTAATAAAGCGGTGGAAATCATGGTTTTACCGATTTCGGTATCGGTACCGGTCACAAAACAATTAAAAGTAGCAGCCATTTTTATCCTCGGAGTTCCAGTTGCTGCAGCGCCTCGACCAGTTGCGTCACTTCAGCTGAAGTATGCGCCGCCGACAAGGTTACGCGCAGGCGCGCCGTATTAACAGCTACGGTAGGCGGCCGGATCGCAGGCACCCAAAGACCTTGTTCGTATAAAGCAGCGGCGATCTTCATCGCCTCATCGTTGGCGCCGATAATGACCGGCTGAATCGCGGTATCCGACGCCAGCGCCTGCCAGCGCTTTGGCTGCAGTGCGCCACGCCATTGCGCAATCAGTGTTTGCAAATGTGCACGTCGTTCGCTGCCTTCACTACCTTCTATGATGTCGAGGCTGGTCAGCAAGGCATGCGCGATCGCTGGCGGTGCCGCGGTCGTATAGATATACGGACGCGCACGCTGTACCAGCCACTCGATCACACTCTTATGGGCAGCGACAAACGCGCCGGCCACACCAGCCGCCTTGCCTAGCGTCCCCATATAAACCAGGTTGGGTGAGCTCAATGCATAGTGCTCCAGCACACCACGACCATGCTCGCCCAGCACTCCAAAGCCGTGCGCGTCATCAACCACCAGCCACGCATCATGTTGTTCGCACAGCGCCAGCAATTGCGGCAGCGCAGCCAGGTCACCATCCATGCTGAAGACACTGTCGGTCACCACCATCTTATTGGCCGCCGTACTCGCCGCCAGCAAACTGGCGAGCTGATCAAGGTCGCCATGTGGATACACCTGCACATGCGCGCGCGACAAACGCGCACCATCAATCAGCGACGCATGATTCAATGACTCAGAAAACAAATCCGCACCGCTGCCCGACAAGGCACTGAGGATGGCGATATTCGCCATATAGCCAGTGCAGAAATAAAGCGCCCGTGCATCAGCAATCTGCGGCGCGACAAACTCTGCGAGTCGCTCTTCCAACTCGGCATGCGCACGCGAGTGACCACTGATCAAATGCGACGCGCCGCTACCGGCACCGTACAGGCTGGCACCTTCCTGCAAGGCATTGACGATGCGTGGATGCGCCGCCAGCCCCAGATAATCGTTGCTGCAAAACGCCAGCATAGAACGACCATCCACCTGCACGCGTGGTGCACATGGTGACTCGGTGACACGGCGACGGCGGCGCAAGCTCTGCGCATCGAGCTGCGCCAGTTGCTGCTCCAGTCCTGCGATCAGCTTACTCATGGACGCATGACCTTTTCAAATACGGTTTGCGTACGCGCAGCCAGGCCATCGATTTCTTCGTTATTCAAAATGTAGGGTGGCATCAGGTACACGGTAGAACCAATAGGGCGCAGCAATAACTCATGCTCCAGTGCCGTCGTGAAGAAACGGCGCGAGAAAGTCGCCGCGGCGGCTGCATCCTCTATCACCGCATCGAATGCCCAGATCATGCCGCACTGGCGGAAGTTGGCTACTTGCGGGTGTGTCGCCAATGGTGCCAGCGCTGCGGTCAGGCGTGCCGCACGTGCACGATTGGCATTGACGACATCGTCTTCATCAAAAATCGCCAGCGTCGCCAGTGCAGCGCGGCAAGCCAGTGGATTGCCGGTATACGAATGCGAATGCAGGAAACCGCGCCGCACATCCGCGTGATAAAACGACTGGTAAATCTCATCCCGCGTCATCACCAGTGACAGCGGCAAATAGCCGCCGCTGATGCCTTTCGACAGACACAGGAAATCCGGCCAGATCGCGGCCTGCTCACACGCGAAGAAGGTACCGGTGCGACCACAACCAACGGCGATTTCATCCGCGATCAGATGCACCTGGTAGCGATCACACAAGGCGCGTACTTCCTGCAGATAAACCGGGTCATACATCGCCATGCCGGTTGCACATTGCACCAATGGCTCAACGATGACGGCAGCGATATGTGGCGCACGTTGCTGCAACAAGGTTTCCAGCGCGGCAGCGGCGCGGCGCGCGACGTCGGCAGCTGTTTCACCATCTTGTGCGGCACGGGCATCGGGACTCATCACCACATGCGCATGCTGCAACATCGCATCATAGGCATCGCGGAAGATAGGCACATCCGTCACCGCCAGCGCACCTATGGTCTCGCCGTGATAACTACCCTTGAGACAAACGAATTCACGCTTGTCACCCAAACCCTGGTTTTGCCACGAATGGAAACTCATCTTCAACGCGATCTCGACCGCCGACGCGCCATCCGAAGCATAGAAACAATGACCCAATGCGCCACCAGTACGCGCCGCCAGTTGTTCCGACAACTGCACTACCGGTTCATGCGTAAAGCCAGCCAGCATCGCATGCTCGAGCATATCGAGCTGCGAGCGCAGCGCGCTGTTAATACGCGGGTTGGCGTGGCCAAACATATTCACCCACCACGAACTGATAGCGTCCAGGTAACGCTGGCCGTCACTGTCGTACAACCATGCACCGCGACCGTGACTAACCGGGATCAGCGGCACACTCTCGTGGTGCTGCATCTGCGTACATGGATGCCAGACGCTGCGCAGGCTGCGCGCGACCAGCTCGTTTTGTTTACCGGGTACCTGGTTGATTGCATCCATCATGGTTACAGTCATCCTCTGCAATAATTTATTCCGGGAAGACGCCGTCTATATAAAACCAGCGTCCATCTTCTTTAACGAAGCGGCTGACCTCATGCAGGCGCTGGGCGCGGCCCGCGCTCTTCGAGCGTGCGACAAACTCTACCGTCGCTTCGTCGGTGCCGGGCGCAAAGCGCCGCACTTCCAGTCCCAGCCACTTCAGCGCAGGATCATGCACCAGCTCGGCCAGCGCCGGGCGCGTCGATGCATGCCAGGTCGCATACACATATGCCATCAAGCCCAGCACATAAGCGCTATAGCGCGACCGCATCAAG
This sequence comes from Herminiimonas sp., assembly GCA_040393485.1. Classification (GTDB taxonomy): domain Bacteria; phylum Pseudomonadota; class Gammaproteobacteria; order Burkholderiales; family Burkholderiaceae_D; genus Oxalicibacterium. The sequence continues at coordinate 1,336 of JBEBUE010000195.1, read as the reverse complement.
GCTTCGGCGGTCGGCGCGGCAGCACCATCGTGATAAGGCTTGCAGCACTGCGCGTAATTGCTGCCGCCACAGGGGCAAGCTGTCGTGATTGTCTTTGCCATCTTTCGTTTTGCTTGTTCAAGTTGCAATGACCACATCCTTACGAACATCGTAGAATGACGCCATGCATTTCCGATGGCTATTGTAGGCGCGCCTATCCGGAATGTGTACCTTATTGGCCAGACTTGGGACCGCGATGAATCCGCTTGAAGCACAATTGGACTATCCATTTGACGACACGTTGCCAGACGTTGGCAGCACGTTCGAGATAACGCCCGGCATCAGATGGCTACGTATGGGATTACCGTTCGCGCTCAACCACATCAATTTGTGGCTGCTGGCAGACGAGCTGGAAGGTGAAAACGGCATCGTGCGCGGCTGGACCGTGATCGACTGCGGCATCTCCAACGACGCCACGCGCGCCGCCTGGGAAAGCATCTTCGCCACCCAGCTGGAAGGCTTGCCCATCATCCGTGTCATCGCCACCCACTGCCACCCGGACCACGTCGGCCTCGCCGACTGGATCTGCAAGCGCTGGGATGTACCGCTATGGATGACGACAGGTGAATACACCTTCGCCCGTATGATGTCCGCCGCCTTGCCCGGCGCAGACGGCACCTCCATGTTCCCCTTCTTCAAACGTCATGGCCTGGCTGACCCGCAAATGCTGGCCGAACTCGAAGGACGTCGCAGCTACTACCCGACGCTGGTACCGAGCGTACCGACGTCATATATCCGGATGCACGACAACCAGAGCTTCCGCATCGGCCCGCACGCATGGCGCGTCATCACCGGCTTCGGTCACGCACCGGAGCATGCGGCGCTGTACTGCGCAGATCTGAATATATTAATTTCCGGCGACATGGTGCTGCCGCGTATCTCCACCAACGTCTCTGTCTTCGCAGTGGAACCTGAATCGAATCCGGTGCAGCAATACCTGGACTCGCTGTTGAAATACAAAGACCTGCCGGAAGACACGCTGGTACTGCCATCACACGGCAAACCCTTCCGTGGTTTGCATACACGCATACAGCAATTGTTTGATCACCATGCCGCGCGACTGGATGAAGTATTGAAGGCTTGCGTCACACCACAATCGGCAGCGGACATCGTACCGATTATGTTTGTGCGCAAGCTGGATTCACATCAGCTGAGCTTTGCGCTGGGTGAGGCGTTGGCGCATTTGCACAAGCTATGGAAGGATGGGATGTTGAAGCGAATATTTAGTGAGGATGGGGTGATTCGGTTTCAGACTTACTGAATTACAATTTCGACAAGAATTCACAAATAATTTGAT
>JBEBUE010000194.1:0-6039 GCA_040393485.1 Herminiimonas sp. | reverse complement strand
TGGTCAACATCCTGGCGGCGGATAAATTAATGAATTCGCCGCTGCTGTACTCGACCTTCCTATTGTGGATGTTGTCCGAATTGTTTGAGCACCTGCCGGAAGTTGGCGACATGGATAAGCCGAAACTGGCCTTCTTCTTCGATGAAGCGCATTTGCTGTTCAGCGAAGCGCCAAAGCCATTGCTGCAAAAAATCGAACAAGTGGTACGCCTGATCCGTTCCAAAGGTGTGGGCGTCTACTTCGTCACGCAAAATCCGCTGGATATTCCCGACACCGTCCTCGGCCAACTCGGTAATCGTGTGCAACATGCGTTGCGCGCCTATACGCCACGTGACCAAAAGGCCGTACAGGCTGCGGCACAGACTTTCCGTCCGAATCCTGCCCTCGATGTGGTGCAAGTCATCACTGAGCTGGGTGTAGGCGAAGCGCTGGTGTCCTTCCTCGATGAAAAAGGTCGCCCGACCATAGTCGAGCGTGGTTTTGTCTTGCCGCCGGCTTCGCAGATAGGCCCGATCACCGACGCAGAACGTGCCGCGCTGATCGCTTCCTCAGTGGTTGCAGGTGTCTACGAAAAAGCAGTGGACCGTGAATCTGCCTATGAAAAGCTCAAGGCCAGGGCAGAGCAGGGCAAGGAGGCTGAGGCCCAGCAAGAAGAAAGCAGCGGTGGCTTTGGCGATATCCTGGGCGGCATATTTGGCGGCGGCACGAGCAGCGGTACTAAAAAAGGCAGCGCGCGACGCAGCGATACAGTAGTGGAAGCGATGTTGAAATCCGCGGTACGCACCATGGGTTCTACCGCAGGCCGCGAAATCATACGTGGCGTGCTTGGTTCACTGCTGAAGAAAAAGTAAACCTGACGCCTGTCGTACGAGCAGGTATCGGGTCATTCGGGGCACTCCCGGCTTACCCTTCCTCGGGCGGGTGATCAACAAAATACTGCATCAGCCAGCGTCCGGCCACGCCGGGCGCTTCATCGATCCGGTTGATCATGTGCAGCGAGTACTGGCCACTGATCATATGTGCCAGTTGCAGGTGTACCAGGCGACCACTCTCCAGGTCGGCCTTGATCATTTCTTCCGGCATGGAACCCCAGCCCAATCCATTCAGCAGCAACATATGCTTGGCGCCGAGGTCACCGAGACGCCAGTCGCGCAGCGCAATCACACCGAAATTCTGGCCCGCGGTCAGCTGGCTGCGATCCGTCAGCACAAACTGGATGTGGTCGCGTGCGACGTCGGTCGGGATGATGCCTTTCATTTTTCCCAAAGGATGGTCCGGCGCGGCGACTGGTACCATCGTAATGTGCCCGAGTTGCTGGTGCTGGAACGTATCAGCGAAATCCAGCATCGGCCCGGTAATGCCGATTTGGCATACCCGCTCCCCCACCAGATGCATGACCGCGCCCAGTGCCTCTATGCGTAGGCGCAGGCCTACCGTCGGGAACTCCTGCTGAAAGGCTTTCAGCGCCTGTACCAGGCGACAGTTAGGAAACATCACATCCACCGCCAGCGATACTTCCGCTTCCAGTCCTTGCGCCAGCGTCTTGGCGCGGGCTCGCATTGCATCGACTTTCATACCGACGGTGCGCGCATCCGCCAGTAAAGCCTTACCCGCTTCGGTCAGAGTTGGTTTGCGCTTACTCCGGTCGAACAGCGCTACATTCAGCTGTGCTTCCAGATTGGCTATGGTGTAGCTGACCACGGATTGGGTGCGGTGCAGCTCCCGTGCGGCGCGCGAGAAGCTACCGCAATCGATGACAGCGACAAACACGCGCAATTGGTCGAGGGTGGGGAGGCCAGGTTCTCTCATATCGAAAATATCGATGCTAATAAGTTAAACAATGTGGGTTTTCTTGATGCTAATCCTGTTCTACGATGCTTGCAAGGGATCAGTCATCGCTGATCCGGCAAAAAACACGTCGTACAGCGACCTCGATAGAGCGCTCAAGACATAACCTGACCAGAAAGCGAGTTTTATCATGACCAAGATCCTCAACGTTAATAGCAGCGTACGCAACGGCGACTCAGTTTCCCGTAAAGCAACTACCGAATTCATCAACAAATGGAAAGCCAAAGAGCCTAACGTAGTCGTCGTCGAGCGCGACGTCGCAGCGCGACCTTTGCCACATTTGGATGGCCAGACCCTGGGTGCATTCTTCACCCCAGCGGAAAACCGCACAGCGGAACAAGCGCAAATCGCTAAATTGTCGGAAACCCTGGTACAGGAGCTTTTTGATGCTGACGTGATCGTCATCGGCGCTCCCATGTACAATTTCTCTATTACATCGGGCCTGAAAGCCTGGATAGACCACGTTGCCCGTGCCGGCGTGACATTTAAATATACAGAGCAAGGCCCGGTTGGCCTGCTGACTGGTAAAAAAGTCTATATATTTACTGCCAGCGGTGGCGTCTACAGCGAGGGTCCGGCGCAAGCCATGGACTTCACCAGCACCTATTTGCGTGCTGTCTTGGGCTTTATTGGCCTGACTGATGTGACATTTATTCAGAGCGAAGGTATCGCAATGGGTGCGGAAGGCGTGCAAAAAGCGCAAGCCAAAACCAGCGACGCAATAAACGAATTGCTCGCAGCCTGATATCCTTCGTCTTCTGAGCAACAATGCGGTAAATGCCGATGGTCGGTATTTGCCGCATTTGCTGGTTGATTGAAGCGCTTACTCATGAATACAAGTCTTACCCCGAATGCCGCCGTGGAAGCGGCAGTCTCCTCTGAAGTTGAACTCGATTACGCTGCGTCGTGTGAACTGCCGACACCGTGGGCGACCTTTCGCCTGCACGCATTTGTCGAACCTGGCACCGGTAAGGAGCACGTCGCCATTACCCTGGGCGACGTCTCGGATGGCGAGCCAGTGTTGTCCCGCATTCATTCCGAATGTCTGACCGGTGACGGCTTGTTCAGCCTGCGTTGTGATTGCGGCCCGCAGCTCGAAGCCGCTTTGAAGCGTATCGCCGAAGAGGGGCGGGGCGCCTTGTTTTATTTACGGCAGGAAGGACGCGGCATCGGCCTCGTCAATAAAATCCGCGCTTATCAATTGCAGGATGCCGGTGCCGATACGGTCGAGGCCAATGAAGCGCTGGGCTTCAAACCGGATCAACGCAACTACAAGCTGTGCCAGCCTATGCTGCGCCACCTGAAAATTTCGACATTGCGTCTGATGACGAACAATCCACGCAAGATCAAGGCGATGGAGCAACTCGGCGTCAAAGTGGTGGAACGCGTACCGCTGGTGATTACACGCAATCCGTTTAACGAGCGTTATCTGACCACCAAGGCGGCCAAACTCGGTCACCTGTTCTAAGTCGGGCAGGTTGGAAAAGGTCATTTAAGCGAGCGGCGACGTAAAAATCGCTTAACCTTTAAAATGACGGGATGGCCGATTCCACTTCCTCCGAACGCAAACAATTCCTTATTGGTCTGACGATCGCGCTGCTGGGCGCGATTTTGTTTTCTACCAAGGCAATTGTGGCAAAACTCATCTACCGCTACGGAGTGGATGCTGTCACGCTGATTGCTTTTCGCATGATGTTTTCGTTGCCTTTCTTCATCGCCATCGGCGCATGGAAGGCGCGCACCGCAGCTCCGCTGACAAGCGCGGAAAAAGGGCAAATCGTTATCCTGGGTTTGCTCGGCTACTATCTCTCCAGTTTTCTTGATTTCCTCGGGCTGCAATATATTTCAGTCGGGCTGGAACGCCTGATCCTGTTCCTGACGCCTTCTTTCGTGTTGCTGATTTCCATCTTCGTCATGAAGCGCAAAATCACCATGCTGGAATGGGCAGCCCTCGGCATTTCCTATCTTGGTACCGTTCTGGTGTTTGTGCATGATGCGCGCATCGGTGGTTCCAACGTCGCGCTTGGCAGCTTGCTGGTATTGGGCAGCGCAATTGCCTATGCGATTTACTTGCTCGGTTCCGGAGAGCTGGTGAAACGAGTGGGCGCCTTGCGCCTGGTGGCATACGCGATGTGTGTGTCGAGTGTTGCATGCATCGTGCAATTCTTTGTGCTGCGTCCGGCCTCTACGCTGATGCAGCCGATGGCGGTGTATGGACTGTCGATGATCAATGGATTCTTCTGTACAGTGATGCCGGTGTTCCTGACCATGATTGCGGTTGATCGCATCGGTGCGGCGACGGCGTCACAGGCAGGTATGATAGGTCCGGTCTCCATCCTGTTTCTGGCTGCACTGATACTCGATGAGCCCATCACCGGCATACAGTTGGCTGGTACCGCGCTGGTACTGTGCGGTATTTATCTCTTATCTAAAAAACGTGTGTAGGACGGCTAAATGGATTTAGGCATACGAGGAAAATCGGCATTGGTCTGCGGTGCTAGCCGCGGCCTCGGGCGTGGTTGCGCCGAAGCGCTGGCGGCAGAAGGTGTGAACGTCACGCTGGTGGCGCGCAACCTGGAAGTCTTGCAAGCCAGTGCCAGTGAAATTCGCGCCGTATCGGACAGCATGATTACCATCGTGGCCTGCGACATTACGACTGAGGAAGGACGTGCGCAGGCGCTGTCAGTCTGTCCGCAGCCGGACATTCTGGTGACGAATGCTGCAGGCCCGCCGACTGGTGATTTCCGTGACTGGAGCCGGGACGACTGGATCGCTGCATTGGATGCGAATATGTTGACGCCGATTGAACTGATCAAGGCGACGGTGGATGGCATGATGGCGCGCGGCTTTGGCCGCATCATCAACATCACCTCGAGTGCGGTCAAGGCACCGATAGATAGCCTGGGTTTGTCGAATGGCGCACGTTCCGGTCTTACAGGTTTTGTCGCTGGTCTTGCACGCAGGACAGTAGCGCGTAATGTGACCATCAATAATCTCTTGCCCGGCCCGTTTGAAACTGACAGGCTGACGGCGATATTTTCCGCTGCTGCCGAGTCCAGCGGACGCACGGTAGACGAAGTCAGTGCCGCACGACGTGCAGCGAATCCGGCCAAACGCTTTGGCACGCGACAAGAGTTTGGCGCGACCTGCGCATTTCTATGCAGCGAGCATGCAGGTTATATTAACGGGCAAAACATCTTGCTCGACGGTGGCGGCTATCCCGGCACGTTTTGATTCATCTCCACTTCCATATTAAAGAGAGTTACGCATGACAAAAGCGATCAGAATTTCTGCTGTCGGTGGCCCTGAAGTAATGGAGTACGTCGATGTTGATTTACCTGCGCCGGGTCGCGGCGAAGCCCTGATCCGCCAGCATGCCTGCGGCTTGAATTACATCGATGTGTATTTCCGCATGGGTACTTATCCGCAGCAACTACCAGCCGGCCTGGGTATGGAAGGTGCGGGTGTGGTGGAAGCCGTGGGCGAGGGCGTGACGCACATCAAGCCCGGTGATCGGGTTGCGTATGCGGGGCGCCCGCCGGGTGCCTATGCGGAAGCGCGCGTGTTGCCGGCAGATGTATTGGTCAAGCTGCCAGGCGCGATCAGCTTTGAAACTGCAGCGGCCATGATGTTGCAGGGTTTGACGGTGCAGTATCTGTTCCGTCGTACCTTCCGTTTGCAAGGTGGCGAAACCATTCTGTTCCACGCGGCGGCGGGCGGTGTCGGCCTGATCGCGTGCCAATGGGCGCGTGCATTGGGCGTGACCATGATAGGCACGGTAGGGTCGGATGAAAAAGCTGCGTTGGCGAAAGCGCACGGCTGCGTACACACGATTAACTACAACAAGGAAAACTTCGTAGAACGTGTCAAAGAGATCACCGGCGGTAAAGGCGTACCCGTGGTTTATGATTCGATCGGTAAGGATACTTTCACTGGCTCGCTCGATTGCCTGTCGCCACTGGGCATGATGGTCAGTTTCGGTGGCGCTTCCGGCCCGGTACCACCGTTCAGCCTGAATGAGCTGGCTTCGCGTGGTTCGCTGTTCGTGACCCGGCCTTCATTGTTCAATTACATCGCGAAGCGCGATGACCTGGAAATGATGGCGGCTGAATTGATTGGCATGGTGGAGAGCGGCAAGATCAAGATAGACATCAACCAGCGCTATGCGCTGAAGGATGTGGCGCAAGCACA
>JBEBUE010000193.1:0-6054 GCA_040393485.1 Herminiimonas sp. | reverse complement strand
CGCAAGGATTGCAGCACGGTCGGACGTACTTCCAGCTCGACGGCATGACGCTGGCCGTAGTCGAAACCTATGGTTTCAACCTTGGCGTAGCGTTTCAGCGCCCATGCAACGCAAGTCGTGGAGTCTTGTCCTCCGCTGAACAAGACCAGCGCACCATCTGCAGAACCCATAATTTCCTTCAGTAACAAGCAACAGCAAAAATCGACAGCGAATATACATCGCAAGCGATAGTTTATATCGCCAAGATAGGTCGAATTATATGCCGAGGTGAACTATCGCAGCGCTTGCCAGTTATACCGGATCGACTTTGGTGAGCGTTTGTTCGATGAAGTCGCCCTCCGGTTCGGTAATGCGTACGCGTGCCGGGTACCATTCCATGGACGGTGCAAACCAGATGTCCAGTTTTTGTCGATTGTCGCCATCCTTGATGACGCGGCTGACTTTCACTGTGTTCAAGTCACCGATCGCGGTTTTGATTTTCTCGGCCTTGTTGACTTTGAAGATCCATGCATCCGCATCTTTTTGTCCGACCACGGTTACCGGAATGCTCGTGCCGGTTTTGAATTTATTCGGTGTGCTACGGGCGATGGTCGCCAACTGCCACACTATGCTGTTGCGGTCCTGTTCGCCACCTTTGATCGGATAGCTGGCGTCGGATGCAGTGAAGGTAATGGTTTTTGCATCGCGATTAAAAGTCGCGGTGGTTGGATCTTTGCGATAGCGCTTTTCTGTTGAAGTCGAGGGTGCCAGGCCATATGCATCGATCACGCCTTCACTTTTGGCTTCCAGTATCTTGCCCAGCAGCATGGCCCGGGTTTCAGTTGTAATCGAGTAAGTTACCTTGTCTGTTTTCCAGTGAATGATGGCGGTACCGTTCAGCGGCAAACCACGTTGGTTGGCATTGATTGCATAGTTCAGGTCAGCCGATGGCGGCAGGTTAAAACTGCGCTTGGCGGGTGTTTGAGCCACAGCGACGCTCGCTGAGCCAGCGATCAAAGTGGCGAGCAAGATGGATTCCAGATTACGGTAAAAGTTACGCTTCATTGGGGCACCAAAATGAAATATTGTTAAGTTTATATGACTAATGTGAGGCGGAAACGTTCAGATTGCTTAAAGACATATCAAGATAATCGCCATTCGCTTCCGTATACCGCAAGCGCACCGGATACCAGTTTAGTTGCGGCGCCAGCCAGATATCCAGTTTTTGGTCGTAGGAGCCGCGCCGCGGTGCGCGTGCAACATGCCATGCACTGATGCTGACGCCATCGACCATGATGTCTTCCTGGCCAAGCACCAGTATGTGCCAGGTTTCAGCGTCACGTGTGCCGGCGACAAATAAATCGATGCTGGCCCCCGCGACGAATTTTTCAGTATCGCCACGCCCTATGCCTGCCAATTGCCAGATGATGCTGGCGCGGTCTTGCTCGCCGCCGGTGCGTGGATAGGATTTAGTCGAGGCGGAAAAGCTGATGATTGCCGGATCACGCTGGAAGTGCGTATTGGTTTCGGAGCGGCGAAAACGCTTTTCGCTATAGAGCTCGGGCACGATACCGATATCGGTGATGCTGCCGCTGCTCCTGAAGCGCAAGGCGGTGATAAAGAGCACCCCAAAGTCACCGTCTACCGTGTAGTGTCGACCATCCGTGTGCCAACTGATGGTGCCACTGCCGTAGGTAGGTGCTCCTTCCTTCGGGATTTTCTGAATGTCGTATTTCAAACTTGCTGAAGGTGGCAGATCTATTTTGTAGGCGATGCCTTCTTCCGCTTCAGGTGTTACCGGTTCGGGCGTTTCTTCCGCCGCGATTTTGTCGTCACTGGCTGTTTCAGTGGGTGCTTGATTGCTGGCAGGGCTGGTCGTTTCGGCCACCGGCTCAGGCGCTTCAGCTACTGGAGTAGGAGCGGGTGGTCGTGGGCGTGGTTTGGGTTTTGCGGCGACTATTTTCGGTTTGGGGATGACCGGAGGCTCAGTTTCCAGTGTCGCGGCGACGACCATGGTGTCGTCTGGCGTCTTGCCGGATGGTAGTGCAATCAGGCCGCGCGCCCAGGAAATGATGAACAGATGCAGCAATAGGGATGCCAGCAAAACCCACAGCCCGCCAGTTAATAGCCGTTTGCGTGGCTGGTCGTGGTGGGATGGTGGAATCTCTGTCGTCATGGCGCTAGTGTAAACGCAAGGGCAGGGAATCGGTGTACAAGCGGGCAGCCATGCAGCCGCGTAAAATGGCCATTTTAAGAAAGTCCTGCCTTGAAAATCCCAGTCAAAAATATATTGGCGACCATCCTGCTATGCGCCTGCACCGTGACACAAGCAGCGGAGCCTATCCGGATCGGCATGATAGATGGTATGTCTGGTGCGTTTGCCAACGCGGGCGAAGCCGTCGTGCGCAACCTGCAACTGGCGATCGATAAGGTCAATGCGCGAGGTGGTGTAAAGCTGCCGGATGGAGCGCATCCGCTAGCGCTGGAAATATTTGATAACAAACTGGGTGTGGAAGAATCGCTGCTCGAATTCAAGCGGCTGACTGACCAGCGCATACCTTTTATGGTGCAGGGAAATAGCTCCGCAGTTGCGGCGGCCTTGCTTGATGCTGTTAACAAGCATAATCAGCGGCTGCCAGGCAATCGCGTATTGTTCCTGAATTACTCCGCGGTTGATCCGGCGCTGACGAATGAGAAGTGCAGTTACTGGCATTTCCGCTTTGACGCGAATGCCGATATGCGCATGAACGCGTTAACGGAAGTTATCAAGCGTGATACACGTGCCCATCGTATTTATCTGATAGGACAGGATTACAGTTTTGGCCGCCTGGTGGCACAGGCAGCGCGTACGCAACTGGCTGCGAAGCGGCCGGATATCCAAATCGTCGGCGATGAGCTGCATCCTATTGGGAAGATCAAGGATTTTGCTCCCTACATTGCGAAGATCAAAGCAAGTGGCGCCGATGCTGTGATCACCGGTAACTGGGGCAATGATTTGACTCTGCTGGTGAAGTCAGCAAAAGAGTTTGGCCTGAATACCAAGTTCTATACCTTCTACGGTAATGGTCTGGGAGCTCCGGCGGCTATCGGCGACGCAGGTGTGGACCGCGTCCGTGCAGTGGCGGAATGGCATCCGAATGTAGGTGATGGTGCAAAGAATGGCGCCAGCGACCGGTTCTACCATGCGTTTCGTGAGCGCTATCCACAGCCCAAGGATGACTATGTGCATCTACGCATGCACGTCATGATCGAAATGCTGGTGACAGCGATAGAGCAAGCAAAATCGACGGACGCACTGGCCGTGGCGAAGGCGCTGGAAGGGGCGCATTATCAAAATGCATTCCACGAGGCGACCATGCGTGCCGCAGATCATCAGTTGATCCAGCCTCTATACGTCTCAGTGATGCGCAGGAAATCGGATGGTGGCATGCGCTTCGATAATGAAGGCAGTGGCTACGGTTTCAAAACGGAGTTGTATCTGCCTGCAGCCAGCACTGCCTTGCCGACCAGTTGCAAGATGCAGCGTCCATTGCGCTAGGGCGGGCACTTTATCTGCTACGCTTAGGCTACTTAGACTTGCAATTGTATCCAGGAGCGTAGTCATGACCCAGCCCAATATGCCCAATCTCCCCGGCTTTGATGCCATGGCCGATACGATGGAATTCGTCAAGAATATGTGGGGTGGGATGAAGCCACCGGCGAGTGCGATTCCGGGAATGGTGATGCCGACCTTGTCGGTGGAAGAAATCAATAAGCAAATCACCGATTTAAAAGCGGTCGAAGCCTGGCTGACTGCGAATATGAATATGTTGCGCGGGACGATACAAGCGCTGGAAGTACAAAGTGCGACTATCAGCACCCTGCAAAGCATGGGCCAGACCTTTGCTACCCAGCCCAAAGCGGAAGCACCGGCGGAGCCGCCGATTGCTACCGCCACTGATCCTTTGCATAGCAGTGCTGCTACGGCGAATCCCACAGCATGGTGGGATATGCTGCAGGCCCAATTCAATCAGGCGGTCAGCAGCGTGATGTCGGAAGAAGCTGTCTTACAAAAGAAGGCGGCTCCCAAGCCTGCGGCCAAGAAAAGCAGCGCCGCAGAAAAGACTACCGCGAAATCACCCGCTAAAAAATCCGCCAACAAGCGCACGCCACCTGCAAAAAACTGAAGTCCTTATGCCGCCGGTTTATTGCCGGCAGGGTCGGGTGGTATGCGCAGGTGATGCGCCAGCCAGATGGTCACGATGCCGCACGCTACCGCAAGATAACCGACAGTGTCGTAATGCTCGATCTGGCCGCTAGGCGTGCGCGTAATGATCAGGCCTGCAATCAGCGTCGCCAGGCCGGATGACAACATCTGTACCGATGAAATCAGGGTCATGAACGTACCGCGTACATGCGCCTCCGGCACTGCACTCACCATCGCCATGCCCGGCACCATGCGGCCCGGGACCAGGATAAAGAATATCGTCGAATTGATCAGTACCAGCCACCATGCAATCGGTACCAGGTGGGTAGTGATCAGCAAGGGGATGAACGAGGCGATTGCCACTATCCTGTACACCTTCAGCTTGCCGTACTTGTCCGCCATCCGGCCTATCAGCTGCGAAGTAAAGAAGGTTGCTGCGCCACCGCACAGATAGACCACAGTAATGAAGGATTCAGGCAAGCCTACATTCGTGGTCATGTACAAGGCGATATATGGAATGACGGTAAAGCCGGCCATCATGATCATCGCGATAAAGGCAAAGGCGGTTAAATGTCGCGGCTCTCTCGCCACCGCAAAGATACGCTGGAAGATATTGCCGACGGGTTTGTTGTGCAAATGCGCGGTCAGGTTAGGCAGCAACTTGTAACCTATCACCCAGAAAACACCCGATAACAGCACGATGAAAAAGAAGGGTGCACGCCACCCCAGCGAGGTGAAGGTAGACGCCAGTAACAAGCCCAGCGGCACACCGGCCACGGTAGAAATCGAAAATGCCGCCATCACCGTACCGAGTGCCTTGCCACGACGTTCAAATGGAATCACGTCAGCGATCATGGTTTGCACCAGGCCACCGAGAATGCCGCCAAACGCGCCAGCCAGGGCGCGTGCGATGAGCAGGAAGGTAAAGTTGGGCGCAAGTCCGCAACACAGGGTCGCGATGATGAAGCAGGCATACAGGACCAGCAGCAATTTGCGTCTGTCAAAGCGGTCAATGTAGGTCGCTGCCAGCAGGCTGGATGCCGCAGCGGTAAATGTATAAGACGATAGCAAGAGGCCGAACTGATGGGTGTCGATGTGCAGCAGCCTGATCAGTTGCGGCCCAAGCGGCATCATGATCATGAAATCAAGAATGTGCGTGAACTGTATGCCGGCAATGGTCAGCAAGAACAGGCGTTCATTTTTGATGACGGGTGTATGTGTAGAAGAGTGCAATAGAACCTGCTGAATAAATATTGTATGGGACTGACTGGAAAGACTTGAATCCGGACTAGCGAGAAAATCTGATACGGCACTGGATGCGCGTGGATAAGCGGCGCGAGAGTTTGAATTCTTTTAAGCGGGCGACCAGATGCATGGAGATTCTGCGTTGCCTAGTCTAATACTTTTTTCAAAGTGGTGCCGGACGCGAGGCGAATCAGTAAAGCATGGATGTAGATAGCCGCTAGTTTACTTAACTGTTGTCTCGTTTGTATGGCGTCGGGCGTATATATCTGTTGTAGTTAATGAATAAGCGACCTGCTGTAATGCGAGCGTGATGCTCTGTCTTTTATGGAAAAAATGTTGGTGTCCTTGTTGCTGATGCTGCTACAGTTCGCAGATAAAAAATAATCACAAGGGTGCGGCATGGTCTGGTTTCTTGCGTATGTATTGGCGGGTGCATTTGTCGGCGTATTGGCTGGTTTGCTGGGCATAGGTGGTGGTATGACCCTGGTTCCCATCATGGCGGCCTTGTTTGCAGCACAGCACTTTGCGCCGGACCACATCGTGCACCTGGCGCTGGGGACTTGCATGGCTTCCATCGTGTTTACTTCCGGCTCCAGCGTACGCGAGCATTTGAAGTTCGATGGCGTCGATTTCAATATAGTGAA
>JBEBUE010000192.1:0-6056 GCA_040393485.1 Herminiimonas sp. | reverse complement strand
CACCTGCAGCGCACACGCTTGCTGCTGCATATCGTTGATCTGGCGCCGTTCGACAATGTCGATCCGGTCAAGGAAGCGAAAGCCATCGTCAAGGAATTGCAGAAATACGATGAGTCCTTGTTCGACAAGCCACGCTGGCTGGTCCTGAACAAGCTGGACATGGTGCCGGAAGATGAGCGTAAAAAACGTGTGAAAGACTTCATCAAGCGCTTTGGCTGGAAAGGCCCGGTGTTTGAGATTTCGGCACTTACACGTGACGGTTGTTCCGACCTGGTCAACGAAATATACGATTACATCGCCGTGCAACGTCAGGCTGAACAGCGCACTGAAGAAACACCGCAAATGGTCGAAGAGGCGCGCGGTATCGACTCCATCGATCCGGATGATCCTCGCTTCAAGATCATCGATTAAAAGCATTAATAAGCTGTAAGGGATTGCCTTTGATTGGCAATCCCGCATCCTCACCGTTCAGGTACATCAAAACTAAAACAGAGCCGGGTTACTAAGCATGGACTCCGTCATTCAAGAAGCCAAACGCGTCATTATCAAAGTCGGTTCCTCCCTCGTCACCAATGAGGGTAAAGGCCTGGATGCCAATGCCATCCAGAAGTGGGCGGCACAGATTGCGCACCTGCGCACTTTGGGCAAAGAGGTGGTGCTGGTCAGTTCCGGTGCCATCGTTGAAGGTATGCAGCGCCTGGGTTTTGACAAGCGTCCTGTGGGTATCCATGAATTGCAGGCGTGTGCGGCAGTTGGCCAAATGGGCCTGGCACAGATTTATGAAACCAGCTTCCGCCAACACGATGTCCGCACGGCGCAGATCCTGTTGACGCATGCTGACCTGGCAGATCGCGAACGTTACCTGAATGCGCGTTCGACTTTATTCACGCTGCTGCGCCTGGGTGTGGTTCCCATCATCAATGAAAATGACACCGTCGTCACCGATGAAATAAAATTCGGCGACAACGATACCCTGGGCGCATTGGTCGCCAATTTGATAGAAGCAGATGCCCTGATCATCCTGACTGACCAGCGTGGCTTGTTCAGCGCTGATCCGCGCAAAGACCCGAATGCGGTTTTCATCGATGAAGCCAAGGCTGGCGATGCTGCGCTAGAAGCGATGGCTGGCGGTGCGGGCAGCAGTCTCGGCCGCGGCGGCATGCTGACTAAAATCCTGGCGGCGAAACGCGCAGCGCTCTCCGGTGCGCATACCGTCATTGCCTGGGGGCGGGAAGAGAATGTCCTGACACGTCTCGCCAGTGGCGAAGCCATCGGTACCCAATTGACAGCGCAGACTGCGCAACTGACAGCGCGCAAGCAATGGATGGCTGATCATTTGCAAACGGTGGGAGCAGTGGTGCTGGATAACGGTGCCGTACAAAAGTTGACGGCTGAAGGCAAATCGCTGTTGCCTATCGGCGTGACCGATGTAACAGGTAGTTTCGGTCGCGGTGACGTGATTACTTGCGTCGATCAGACCGGACGCGCGCTGGCGCGGGGGATCAGTAATTATGCAAGTTCTGATGCGCGTCGCATCATGCGCAAACCATCATCGGATATTGCTGCGATACTTGGCTTCGTTGAAGAGCCTGAGTTGATACACCGGGACAATCTGGTCTTGCTGTAACTGGTTTCATGATCAGGCGCGTGAGCATTCATTATTGCAGGCGCCTGATCTTCAGGTTTTATTCGCGTAACAAATCATCAGTCAGCGTGCGGCGGTACTTCATGCGCTGCAACATATCCTTTTCATTCCCGACGATCGTCAGATTGCTGCAAAAGTAATCCTGTGCCAATGCCGCGTGCTGGCGATTGACCTTGCTGCGTACGATGGGCTCCCACTGATTGCGGCGTGATGGTGCCCACGTACCGTCTTCGCGACCCAGTGCATAAATCTTTTTCTCGAAGCTGGCGCAGCGTATGCCTTCGTAGCTGATATTTTTGGCGCCGCCCTGGCTGACCGCAACCAGCGTGTAGCGGATCACGCCATCCTTGCCGATTGCCAGCGATTTGGTATCGATCGCAAATTGCTGGGTAGCGGTCGGGCCGACATAGAAGGGCTGCAGGTTTTCGGCTTTGGGCGCTGGTGGCAATTCAGCTTGCAGTTCTATCCACTCCTTGGGTTCGTCATCAAAGCCTTTGTTGTATTCCAGTTGCTGTGCGCTGGAAATGTTGGTGATGGTCAAGAGTGTGAATGCCAGCAGCGCTGGCACCAGTTTGCGCAAGGGCAGCAAAGACTTATTCATTATCAGGTTTGGTCTTTTCAGTAGGTTCGTCAGGTTTGCGCGATGCATGCGTCTGGCGCAAGTAACGGGCAGTGTTGTGCTGTGGCGAGTGTTGTGTCGGGCGTGACAGGAAGCGTGAGAGTTCCTGCAATGCGCGCTGATAAACATCCCGTTTGAATTCGATTACCACGTCCAGCGGTACCCAGTAATCATGCCAGCGCCAGGCGTCGAATTCAGGATGCTCGGTCATGCGCAGATTGACGTCGCAATCGCGTCCGACCATGCGCAGCAGGAACCAGATCTGTTTTTGGCCTTTGTAATGGCCGCGGATTTCGCGCTTGATGAAATGATCCGGCACCTCGTAGCGGAGCCAGTCGCGGGTACGACCTATGATTTTGACGTGCTCCGCCCGCAAGCCGACTTCTTCTTCCAGCTCGCGGTACATCGCCTGCTCAGGGGTCTCGCCGAATTTAATGCCGCCCTGTGGGAATTGCCACGAATGCTCGCGCACCCGCTTGCCCCACCATACCTCATTCCGGGTATTGATCAGAATGATGCCGACGTTAGGGCGAAAGCCTTCACGGTCCAGCATGTTGTACCTCAAAACTTTCTGCGGCTAACGGCCCCTCAATCAACCATTGTTACCTGTACGGCCTTATACCGTCGGCTCGCGCAATGACGCGCGAACAACGGAGGGAGTAATCAATTGTACGAAGAGTGGGTGCATCAGCCAGCTAATCCTTTAAAATTGAGTTGATTATAACCCTCTCTCTTTTTAAAAAGAATTCATCGTCATGCGCGCATCCCGTTTTTTCATTTCCACTCTAAAAGAAGCTCCTTCCGACGCAGAAATCGTCAGCCACAAGCTGATGATGCGCGCCGGCATGATCAAGCGTATCGGTTCCGGTATTTACACTTATATGCCCATGGGTTTGCGCGTGATCCGCAAGGTGGAGGCGATTATCCGTGAGGAAATGAATAATGCCCATGCCATCGAGCTCTTGATGCCATTAGTGCAACCCGCTGAGTTGTGGCAGGAAACTGGCCGCTGGGACAAAATGGGCGCTGAACTGATGCGCGTCAAAGACAGACATGGCCGCGAATTTGCGATCCAGCCGACATCGGAAGAAGTCGTCACCGACGTGGTCCGGACCGAAATCAAGTCCTACCGCCAGTTGCCTATCAATTTTTACCATATCCAGACCAAATTCCGCGACGAGCGTCGGCCTCGCTTTGGCCTGATGCGCGGTCGTGAATTCACGATGAAAGATGCTTACTCCTTCGACCGTGACGTCGATGGTCTGAAGCGTTCGTATCAAATCATGTTTGATGCTTACGTCAAGATTTTCAATCGCTTTGGCCTGCAATTCCGTGCTGTGGCGGCCGATAACGGCGCCATCGGTGGTTCTGGTTCGCATGAATTCCACGTGATTGCGGATACCGGTGAGGATGCCTTGGTCTATTGCCCGAACTCGGACTACGCTGCCAATATGGAAGCCGCCGAAGCGTTGCCGCTTGGCAGTGAGCGCGGTGCGCCGACACAGGCCCTGACCAAGACTGCAACGCCAGGCAAAGCCAAGTGTGAAGACGTGGCTGCCCTGCTGAACCTGCCTTTGGCACAAACGGTGAAATCCATCGTCTTGACGGTCGAGAAAGAAGACAAAGGCGTGACCAGCAAGCAAGTCTGGCTCCTGTTGCTGCGTGGCGACCATGAATTGAATGAAGTCAAAGCAGCGAAAATCCCTGGCATCGCCGGTTATCGCTTTGCCAGCGAGGCAGAGATCGTTGAATGGTTCGGTACGCCACCTGGCTACCTGGGTCCTATCAACACCAAGAA
This sequence comes from Herminiimonas sp., assembly GCA_040393485.1. GTDB lineage: Bacteria > Pseudomonadota > Gammaproteobacteria > Burkholderiales > Burkholderiaceae_D > Oxalicibacterium. The sequence continues at coordinate 1,994 of JBEBUE010000192.1, read as the reverse complement.
ACCGGTCAATGTGGTGGTCGATCGTACGGTTGCCAACATGCATGACTTCGTCTGCGGCGCAAATGAAGTTGATTTCCACTTTACGGGTGTGAACTGGGGCCGTGATTTGCCGGAAGCCCAGGTTTTTGATATTCGTAATGTGGTTGAAGGCGACCCGTCACCGGATGGCAAGGGGACGCTCGCAATTCAGCGCGGCATTGAAGTCGGCCACGTATTCCAGCTCGGCACGGCTTATTCCGAATCGATGAAAGCAACCTATCTCGATGAAAACGGCAAGCCGCAATTGATCCAGATGGGGTGCTACGGTATCGGTGTGACGCGTATCCTGGGTGCGGCGATCGAACAGAATTTTGACGATAAGGGCATTATCTGGCCGACCGCACTGGCTCCGTTCGAAGTGGTGCTGTGTCCTATGGGTTATGACCGCAGCGAAGGCGTCAAGGCAGAAACCGACAAGTTGTACGCAGCATTGCAAGCCGCTCGTGTTGATGTGATTCTGGATGATCGTGGCGAGCGTCCGGGCGCCATGTTTGCAGACTGGGAGTTGATCGGTGTGCCGCATCGCATCGTGGTCGGTGATCGTGGTCTGAAAGAAGGCAAGCTGGAATACCAGGGCCGTCGTGATGCAGCAGCGACACCGGTTGCGCTGGAAGAAATGCTGACCTTCATCAAAACCAAACTGGCTGAGTGAAGGTGACGATGTTTCAGGCTGGCGTGTATACGGCAGGGCGGGGCTTGGGTATGAATCAAGTCACTCCCCCGGTATGCGTGATGCCTGAAGCAGCGTTGGCAGGTCCCGGTAAATACTGGTCGGGCTTGGTTTGTGCCGCTTTGTTCGCTTTGCTGACGAATACCGCAGATGCCGGTAACCAGAAAGAAGAGGCGATGGCGGATGGTGTCCGCATCGCCTTGTCACGTGCGATTACTGACCCGCGGCCGCCAATACCGCAGTTTGCGAGTATCGATGAGCGTATCGAGTATTTGCACTGGCTGGGTGAAATGTCGGATCGCTTATACAAGAAGCTGCCGGATCGCCAGGTTCGACTCGAGTTTCTGCGTACGACCTGGTATGAGGCGCGGCGTGCTGGACTTGATCCGGCCTTAGTACTTGGTTTGATACAAGTGGAATCCGCCTTCCGGAAATATGCGGTATCGCCGGTCGGCGCGCATGGTTATATGCAGGTGATGCCGTTCTGGACGCGTGTCATAGGCGACGGTGATCGTAGCAAGCTCTTTCATATGCAAACCAATTTGCGCTTTGGCTGTTCTATTCTGCGCATGTATCTGGATATGGAGCGCGGTGATTTATATCTGGCCCTCGGCCGGTATAACGGTAGCCGTGGTCGCCCGGAATATCCGAATGCAGTGCTGGCGGCATGGAAGAAGTGGGAGCATCAACGTGCTCCGATTACAGACGTGGTGGCAGAAACCGGTTCGGAACGGAAGTAAGCCAGCGTCACCAATTCAACTGGCAGATACAAAAACGCCCGCGCGATGCGGGCGTTTTCGTTTGGCACAGAGGCAAATTATTTCAGGTGACCCGAGATGAGTTTGGTCATCTCAAACATGGACACTTGTTTTTTACCGCCAAAGACAGCTTTCAGCTTTTCATCCGCATCGATCATGCGTTTGTTAGCTTCATTTTGCAGTTTGAACTTCTTGATGTAGTCCCACACTTTTTTGGTAACTTCAGTGCGTGGAGCTGGCGATGCACCGATAACAGCGGCGAGAACTGCCGACGGTGTTACTGGTTTCATGAATGCGGCGTTAGGCTTGCGTGCGGCTGCTGGCTTTTTCGCTGCAACTTTTTTCGCTGCTGGCTTTTTAGCGGCTACTTTTTTAGCAGGAGCGGCTTTTTTTGCCGGCGCTGCTTTTTTTGCTGGTGCTGCTTTTTTCGCTACGGGTTTTTTCGCAGCTGGTTTCTTGGCGGCCGGTTTAGTGGCCGCTGGTTTTTTGGCTGTTGCCATCTTCAAACCTCCTTCACATTGTGTTGG
>JBEBUE010000191.1:0-6086 GCA_040393485.1 Herminiimonas sp. | reverse complement strand
CGGTAGTCGCTCGGTCCTATGCCCAGTCGTTTGGAGAATATGCGGCGCAAGGTGGCTGCGTTCGTTAAGCCGCAGCGACGGGCGATTTCACTCAGGCCAAGATCGGTCGATTCCAGGTAACGGCGTGCCGCGTCGATGCGGGCATCGTTGACGAAATTCATCAGCGTTAAACCAGTTTCCTGCTTGAAGACGCGCGACAGGTTGCGTGCGCTCATTTGCATTTCATCGGCGATGCTCAGCAGCGTATGTTCAACATTGAGGTTGTTGAGTACATAGTTCTGTACTGCGGCAACCGGCGAGTCGTTCTTGACCTGGACTTCCAGTAGCGGGCTGAATTGCGACTGTCCGCCAGCGCGGCGCAGGTAGACGATCAGGTACTTGGCGACATCTAGTGCCATCTGTTTGCCGAAATCTTCTTCTATCAACGCCAGCGACAAATCGATACCTGCCGTTACGCCAGCCGTGGTGTAGAGGCTGTTGTCCTTCACGTAAATCCGGTCAGGTTCTACCGTCGCCTTGCGGAACATGGAGGCCAGGCGCGCTGCATCCATCCAGTGCGTGGTGACGGTTTTGCCATTGATCATGCCTGCCGCTCCCAGTGCGAATACACCGTTGCAGATCGCGCCTATGCGACGGCAGCTTTCGCCTTGTGCTACCAGCCAGTCGGTCAGCGTGGTGTCTTCCAGGATGTCGAATACCCCGAGGCCACCCGGCACGATCAGCGTATCGAAGTGCGGACAGGGATCAAAGATGGTGCGGTCCGGCATGATGGTCAGGCCGCTGGAGGACTGTATCGGTCCGCGTGTGGTGGCGATGGTCAGGATTTCATATTCGCATTCGCCTTGGCTGAGTACTTTGACCTCGGCAAAAGCGTCGCCGGGGGCGGCGATGTCCAGCATCTGGAAACGGGGAAAGACGACGAGGCCTATCGTGATTTTGCGCATGAAGAGTGTCGGGCAGTGAAATTCGGCATAAGTAAAAATCTGTGCAAATCATACCTGATGCCGGTCGCCAGTTGCATATAGGCAGATCCCGGGGGCTGGCACTGCTTTGGCAGGATAGCCGCCATGTTTGGCGTCTACTTTGAAGACATGTCATGTTGCTCGACGACAGCAGCTACGTCATAGACTGAACCGTATCAGTTGCTCGTCAAATCAAGCCGATCGCTGCGCCGCCAGTCGTGCCTGATGCAACATCTGTATCGTGATTTTCTTCACTTCTGATTGGCTCAGGGCGATGTGCGCGCGCAGCAGGTCTTTCGCCTGGCATGTGCGCTTTTCGATAATGGCACGCAGGATGTGCGCATGTTCGGTATAGGTCACTTCTATGCGCATTTCTTTGGTGAACTCAAGGCGACGGATGACGCGTATGCGTTCAGTGATTTCATGATGTATGCGCGCCATCTCTACATTGCCACTGGCTTCTACCAATTGTTCGTGGAAGCGTTCATCGTGCACCGAGAGCGTAGGTACATCGGTAATGCGTTCATGTTCCGGTACAAACCAGAGCGCTGCCAGTTCTTGCAGGAACGGTGGTGCTTCCGCCATTGTGCATAATTGTTCGACCGCCGCACATTCGAGTACGCTGCGCACGTCGTAAAGCTGCTCAAACATCTGGAAGTCGAAGGGCCGGATTTGCCACCCTGCCTTATGCAGGACTTCAACATAGCCCTCACGCTGCAAACGAAATAATGCTTCGCGTACCGGCGTGCGGCTCATTTGCAGGCGCTCGCTCATTTCATTTTCGCTGAAGCGATCACCGGGCAGAAAGTGGAAATCAAAGATATCCGCTTTGAGCCGGGCGTAGGCTTGCGAGGCGAGGCTGTCCGGCAGGACTTTTGCAAATTTGAGCTTGGGTATCATGAGCGTTCCGAAAGATTCAGTTCAGGCTGCCTTGTTGCAATATGCGCGCCAGCCACCGTAGGCGGTAATGTCTTGCGCACTTTCCAGGGCATAGGGTTCGCAGATGAAACCTTTCACCAGCCTGCCGTCATCCAGTTCCAGCGTGCCTATGCCGAGCGGGGCAGGTACGCCAGCGACAAAGGAGCCGAACGCCGTGAGCGGGATATCCCATAACTCCACCGCGATTGCTGCCCCGTCTTTGCTGCGCGCCAGGCCGGGTTTAGGCGGTACGGTTTGCGCCAGTGCATACAGTCGATAGTTGCTGGCGGTTTGCGTGCTTTCCACCAACATGGCTTTGCGTTCAGTCAGTTCACGATTGAGCGGCATACCGGTCAGGTGCGCACCTACAACGGCGATGCGCAGATGGCCTGCGGGAACTTGTTCTTTGGTCGATGGCGCCGATTCTGGACTTTGGTAAGGCAGTCCGGTAGCGCCACGCATCAGGCCTGTTTGCGCCTGCCAACGTTTACCGTATGCAGCCAATGCGTGATCTGACCAGGCCGGGCCTATCAGCGTCAGGCCGAAGGGCAGGCCGTCGCTGCGCAGATTGGCCGGTACTGCCAGCGCACACCAGTTCAGCAGGTTGACGTAGTTGGTGTACTTGCCCATGTGGCTGTTGAGGCGTACCGGATCTGCTGCGACATCGGCGATCTTGTAATGCGTCGGCGCAGTCGGTACCAACAAGGCATCGACCGTAGCCATGACTTTGTCGGCAGCGCGCTTGAGGTCAGCCAGCTTGTATTGCGCATTGAAGGCATCCGTCGCGGAGAATTCCCGGGCGCGGAAGATGATGTTGCGTACCACCGGATGGATGGCGTCCGCATGTTCTTCGGCGAAGGCGGCTATAGCGGCGTAACGTTCGGCTACCCATGGGCCATCATAGAGCAGGGCGGTGACCTGGTCGAACAATGAGAAGTCGAGCGGGATACATTCGGCACCAGTGGCACGTACTGCATCCAATGCTTTTGCATAAGCTGCTTCAGCCACAGCATCACCATAGAATTCAGGTGCAGCCGGTATGCCGAAACGTGGTTTAGAGGGTAGTGTTGTTGACACTTGTTCCGGACGTGCCCGTGAGTAAGCATCTGCGTCATCGTAGCCAGCTGCATGTGTATAGACCAGTTCCGCATCAGCGACGGTAGTCGCGAAGATGGAAACGCAATCCAGCGTACGGCATGCCGGTACCACGCCGCGTCCGCTGAGCGAACCTACGGTTGGTTTCAGTCCCACGATATTGTTGAGTCCAGCCGGTACGCGACCCGAACCAGCGGTGTCGGTGCCGAGTGAAAACGGCACCAGGCCACGCGCGACGACCGAGGCGGAACCGGAGCTGGAACCACCGGAAACATATTCCGCATCGAAGGTATTCGGCACGACGCCGTAAGGCGAACGGATGCCGACCAGGCCGGTCGCGAATTGATCGAGATTGGTTTTGCCGATCACAATCGCACCTGCATCCAGCAGGCGCTGCACCACGGTCGCATGTTGTTGCGCGACGTAAGCAAATTCGGGACAGGCTGCGGTGGTACGTATGCCTGCCACATCGATATTGTCCTTGGCCGCAAACGGCACGCCGTACAAAGGCAGCTTGCTCAGAGCTGGATCGGACGCGCGTCTGGCTTCCAGTGCCTGTAGTTGCGTTGCCAGATAAGACTGGTCTATCAGCGTGATCCAGGCGGCATCATCCAAAGCCATGCTGTCAAGCAAGCCCGGCAGTAAAGATGCAGGTGTTGCGCCGTCGCGGTAAGCGTTTTGCCAATCAACTATAGTCCATCCCAACATTTTGAATACCCTCATGTATACAAGTTTGTATTTGTCTTAGCACGAGTCATGCCAGAGGAAACCGGCAAGCTTGTGCGCGTTGCTGCTCCTATCCGTCCACTCTGGGTATGAGGCCTGGCTCGCCTTGGTGCGGGCGCGCACTTTTCGAGTGCGTTTGATTCGGTTGATGTATGGCCTGCAATGAGAACGTGCATTTTTTCATCGTCGTGCTCCCGATCATCCTGTCATTTCTCCTTGTTGTTTTTCGCTGGTTAATACCGCGCGGACTGCATCACTTCTCATAGCACATTTCATTTTGCTTCACATCGGATTGCATCCTTTTCACGCCTTCGCCGGAATCAGCTATGACAGAATTTGCGTCGCTGTTCTGCTGTAAACACTTATAAAAAAATGACGTCGGCTACAAGCCTACTAACGATTACACCCATTTCCTGGGAGACTAAATGATGTGGTCACACGTGTACGATCCTTTCAACAACGCGCTACTTTCAACACTGGCGGCAGCGATACCTGTCGTCGTAATGTTGTCAGCGTTGGCTTTCTTTCATATCAGGGCACATATCGCCGCGCTGCTCGGTCTGGCATCGGCAATCGTGGTCGCGATATTCTGTTTCACCATGCCTGCTTCGAGTGCGCTGTCATCCGCTGCATACGGTGCGGCAAATGGTCTGATGCCTATCGGCTGGATCATTCTGAACGTAATTTTTCTGTATCAACTCACCGAACGTAAAGGCTACTTCAAGGTGCTGCAGGAAAGCATCACCGGCATCACCACTGACCGCCGTTTGCAATTGTTGCTGGTGGCGTTTTCCTTCGGTGCATTCTTTGAAGGTGCAGGTGGTTTCGGCACGCCGGTGGCTGTGACCGGTGCCATGCTGATCGGCCTGGGCTTCGCTCCGCTGGCTGCTTCCGGTTTATCGCTGATTGCCAATACCGCACCCGTCGCGTTCGGTGCACTGGGTACACCTATCATCGCGCTGGCTGGTGTGACCGGGCTCGACATGTTGCAACTGTCAGGTATGGTTGGTCGTCAGTTGCCGGTGTTCTCCATGCTGGTGCCGTTTTGGCTGATTTGGGCCTTCTGTGGTTTCCGCGGCATGCTTGCTGTATGGCCTGCGATCCTAGTGGCCGCTGCTGCCTTCGCCGTGCCGCAATATCTGATTTCCAATTTCCACGGACCGTGGCTGGTGGACGTAGGTGCAGCGATTTCGTCGATGGTCTTGCTGACTCTTTTTCTGCGAGTTTGGAAACCAGCCACGATCTGGACTTCCGCGGCGGGCAAGTTCAAGGCTGCGCCACAACAACAGCAAGCTTCGGTCATCCATACGCATACACGTGAGGCGGTGATACGCGCCTGGTTGCCGTGGTTCATCCTGTCGGTGCTGGTGTTCCTGTGGGGTATACCGGGCTGGAAGAAGATGCTGGATGGTATCTCGGTACTGCGCTTTGAATGGCCGTGGTTGCATATGTTGACGCAGAAGATGCCCCCGGTCGCTTTGCATCCGCATGTGGAAGCTGCCATCTTTAACCTGAACTGGTTGTCTGCAACCGGTACCGGAATCTTCATCGCTTCGATGATTTCCGGCCTGGTGATGGGGTACCGCTTCAAGCAATTGTTTGTTGTGTATTGGGACACGCTGAAGATACTGCGTCACTCCTTGATCGCCATCGCTGCCATGCTCGCGCTGGGTTACATCACACGATACTCCGGTATGGATTCGACACTGGGCCTGGCCTTTGCCCACACCGGCGCTTTCTATCCATTCTTCGGTACCTTGCTGGGCTGGATGGGTGTCGCATTGACCGGTTCCGATACCGCAGCGAATGTACTGTTCGGTGGCTTGCAAAAAACCACTGCAGAGCAACTTGGCCTGAACCCGGTGCTAATGGCCTCAGCCAATTCGTCGGGTGGCGTAATGGGCAAGATGATCGATGCGCAATCCATCGTGGTGGCAGCGACTGCCACCAAGTGGTACGGCCATGAAGGTGAAATCCTGCGCTATGTATTTTTCCATTCAATCGCGCTGGCTTGCCTGGTTGGTTTGTTCGTCACACTGCAGGCTTACGTTTTCCCGTTCACCCGCATGGTCTGGTAGCCGCACCAGCATTGGGGATGCAGTTTTCCTGCATCCCGGATGCAAATCATTTCAATCTGTAAAGCGCTCTTTTTTCGTTGTACCCCGCCTATAGTGGCACGTGACTTTCGGACTCATTATCCGGACTCAAAATATATTTAAGGAGAGTAGTAATGAAGGAATATCCAAAATTCAAGGCAGCAGCATGTCATGCAGCGCCTATCTATTTCGACACCCCGGCCACCATCGATACAGCGTGCGACCTGATCGCTGAAGCTGCGCGTAACGGTGCTTCGCTGATTGCCTTCCCTGAAGCGTTTGTCTCTGC
>JBEBUE010000190.1:0-6092 GCA_040393485.1 Herminiimonas sp. | reverse complement strand
GGATCGTAATAGCGTGCAGTGATACCGAAATCCTGCTGCAGCCAGTTGGCCAGCTCACGGTTCGGGTTATAAACGTTATCGGGTATGAGCACGTCATCACCGCTTTTGAGAAAAGCGAAATCGACCAGTGCAATCGCCGCCAGCCCACTCGGTGCCAGCACGCAATGCTTGCCGTCTTCTATTGCAGCGAGTCGTGCTTCCAGCGTGAAAGTGGTCGGTGTGCCATGCAGGCCGTAGGTGTAGGCATTCTTATCCTGCCAGTTGCGCGAGCGCATGCTGGCAACATCCTTGAACAGGACCGTTGATGCGTGATGTATTGCTTGTGGCAGTGCAGAGAAACCATCCGGTGCGCGATAGTCATTGTGGATCAATGCCGTCTGTAACGTAGGTCGGTCAGTCACACGCGCTCCCGGAGGTGAATTATGGCTTGGCTGTATTGCTTGCGGCTTTCTTGGCGGCATGCGCTGGCGCAGCGGCTGGCTTTTGAACCACTGCTTTCAAGGTGAATGGCTTAGTAATCGTGCCATCGGCCGACATCCAGCTACCAACCAGGGTGTCACCTTCGAGCTTGCCATCCCATTGGCCGGAGATATTGGTGCCGTTCTCCGACTCTTCCATGAAGAGCTGGTCGCCTTCAATTTCGCCAGCCAGCAGGATTTTGTGCGAATTACCGAAGATGAAGTACTCACCTTCTATACCTTCATCGATATCCGCCTTGGGGCGAATGTTGACCTGGACGTTGATATCACCGACCACGCCACGGAAGAACACTGGCTTGTGGAACAGTGCCGGCACGTTGCTACCGGGAGCTTGCGCTAGTGCTGGTGCAGTGACCTGTGCAGATACGCCGCTACTGATCGCAGCCAGCGCAATCAGGGTAGTCAGTAAAACTTTTTTCATCATACTTCCGCCCACAGGTCATGTGCATCCGCACCGGTAATCTTGACGTCGATGAATTCACCAACCTTCAATTTAATATGCGGTTCATACGGTGGCTTGACGTAGACCACACCATCAATTTCAGGCGCATCAGCACCTGAACGGGCGACACCACCATTGCGATTGACTTCATCCAGCAAGACCCGCATGGTTTTGCCGACTTTGGCTTGCAAGCGCTTCTTGGAAATTTCTTCCTGCAGCAACATGACGCGGCCACGACGTTCTTCACGCACTTCTTCCGGCACTGCATTCGGCAAATCGTTTGCCGTTGCACCTTCCACCGGTGAATAAGCAAAGCAGCCGAGGCGGTCAATCTCTGCTTCCTTCAGGAAGTCCAGCAGGTATTCGAATTCGGCCTCGGTCTCGCCCGGGAAACCGGCGATGAAAGTGGAACGTATCGTCAAATCAGGACACATCGCGCGCCAGGCCTGGATGCGTTCGATATTCTTTTCGCCGCTGGCCGGACGCTTCATGCGTTTGAGTACGTCCGGATGTGCGTGCTGCAAGGGCACGTCGAGGTAAGGCAGGATTTTGCCTTCGGCCATCATCGGGATAATTGCGTCCACATGCGGATAAGGATAAACATAGTGCAGGCGCACCCACGCACCGTATTGCTTGGCCAATTCGCCCAAGGCTTCCACCAGTTGCGTCATATGGGTTTTGACCGGCTTACCATTCCAGAAGCCCATGCGGAATTTCACATCCACACCGTAGGCGCTGGTGTCTTGTGAAATGACCAGCAATTCCTTGACGCCCGCCTTGAACAGGTTCTCGGCTTCCAGCATCACATCCGCAATCGGGCGCGATACGAGGTCGCCGCGCATCGATGGAATAATGCAAAAACTGCAACGATGGTTGCAACCTTCAGAGATTTTCAGATAAGCAAAATGCTTAGGCGTCAGCTTGATGCCTTGCGCTGGCACCAGATCGATGAAGGGTGCATGCGGCTTCGGCATGTGCTTGTGCACGGCGTCCATCACTTCACCCAGTGCATGCGGACCGGTCACAGCCAGCACCTTAGGATGGACTTTCTGAATAATGTCGTCGCCGTCAGCGTCTTTTTTTGCGCCCAGGCAACCGGTCACGATGACCTTGCCGTTTTCATTCAGCGCTTCGCCGATGGCATCCAGCGATTCCTGCACGGCAGCGTCGATGAAGCCGCATGTGTTAACGATAACCAGGTCTGCACCGTCATAGGACTTGGCAGTGTCATAACCTTCCGCGCGCAGCTGGGTAAGGATTTGTTCTGAATCGACCAGGGCTTTCGGGCATCCGAGGGAAACGAAGCCGATTTTAGGTGTTGCTTGAAGAGCGTTGGTCATGGCTGAGGCGGGCACTGGTAGTTAAAGCGAAGCCGCTATTGTACCCTTTTGCCCGCCACGCCCGCCACTCGGCATGGTGCGAGTGGCAGCAAGGTCTTACTTGTTGTTTTTATCACCAGGAGGGGGAGCTGGCGGCGCAAACGGGAAGGAGCCGAACATGTTCTTCGACTGTGTCTGCATTTGTTCCTGCATTTGTACAAACAGGCTTTTGCTCTGCTCGATGTAATTGCTCATCATGCCTTGCATGATAGGCCCTTGCACGTTCATGAACTGAGTCCACATCTCTGGACTGAAAGGCTTGCCTTCGTACAGATCCTTGGAATTTTCGGTCAGTTTGTTTTGGATATCGATGAAAGCCTGGATGTTTTTTTCCAGGTAAGAACCCATCATGCCCTGCATCGCATGGCCGTAGTAACGAATGATTTGGGACAAGGCCGCGCTGGAGAACATCGGCGAGCCATTGGCTTCCTCTTCCAGGATGATCTGCAACAGGATGCTACGCGTCAAATCTTCATCGGTCTTTGCATCGAGCACGGAAAACTGCTCGCTATCCAGCACCAACTGTTTGACATCAGCGAGCGTAATGTAAGAACTCGTTTGCGTGTCATACAGACGGCGGTTTGGATACTTCTTAATCAAGCGCTCGGAGATTTTTTTTGTACTCGTCATCAGTCATCCCAACTTATTGCGTCACGACGCGTTTATATCAATCGGCCGAAAAAGCCAACGGAGTCTACCTCGACAATTCATTATAGTGCGAAAAAACAAAGGTTTACGCAACATTACGCGACACCTTGACCTACCTCAAGAAGAACGATTTTCGGGCTTGGCATCGCGACCTCGACGATTTACGCTGCTTTCGCCTTTACATAGCGGCCTGGTGCCGCCTCTATAGGTTTGAATTTGGCATTGCCCAATTTGCTCCTGGCTTTGACCTGCTCGCCTGAATGACTGGCAAGAAATTCGGTCCATGCCGGCCACCAGCTACCCGCCACTTCTTTTGCGCCAGCCAGCCACGACAGTGCATCCAGCCCATCCTGCACATCATTGACCCAGTACTGGCGGCGGCTTTTACCCGGCGGATTGATGACACCCGCGATATGCCCGGCAGCACCGAGTACGAAGCGATTCTGTTGCGGCTTTTTGCGATTCAGGATGTTGACTGATTCATATGCACTGGTCCAGGGCACGATGTGGTCTTCACGTGAACCGTAGATAAAACTAGGCGCATCTATTTGTCGCAAATCGATGGGCTTGCCACCCAACATGAATTTGCCGAATTGCTTCAGATTGTTTTCCAGATAGGTGTTGCGTACGTACCAGCAATACATGGGGCCCGGCAGATTGGTACTGTCCGCATTCCAATACAGCATGTCGAAAGGCGCAGGATTTTCACCCTTCAGGTAATTCGACGCGACATAGTTCCAGATCAGCTCATTCGAACGCAGGCTGGCAAAAGCGGCATTGAAATCCAGCCCTTTCATCAGGCCGCCGTTGCCTATCTCCTGCTCGATTTCCTTGATCTTGCCTTCGTCGATATACACATCGAGGATGCCGGTATCAGAAAAGTCCAGAAAGGTCGTCAATAAGGTCAGGCTGGCCACCGGCTCCTCGCCACGAGCACAGGCCAGCGCCAGCGCATTGGTCAGCATGGTGCCACCGACGCAAAAACCGAGTACGTTGATTTTTTTCTGACGCGTAATGGCTTGCGCCACATGCATGGCCTGCAATACACCTTCCTCTATGTAGTCGTTCCAGGTTGCGTGCGCTATCGACGCATCGGCATTACGCCATGAGATCAGGAATACGGTGTGCCCCTGCTCGACCGCATAACGGACGAAGGAGTTATGTGCCTGCAAATCGAGGATGTAATATTTATTGATGCACGGCGGGACCAGCAACAAGGGACGTTCGTACACGGTATCCGTCAGCGGCTTGTATTGCAGCAACTGGAACAAATCATTCTCGAACACCACCGCGCCTTCGGTGATCGCGACGTTGCGCCCCACCTCGAAGGCCGTTTCATCGCTTTGCGAGATACGTCCTTTTTGCATGTCCTCGAACAAATGCTTGAGACCATTCGTCAGGCTTGCGCCTTTGGTCTCTATCAGTTTTTGTTGTGCTTCCGGATTGGAAAAGAGAAAGTTGGCCGGTGACATTGCGTTCACCATTTGCTCGACGGCAAAGCGGATTTTTTGTTTCGCTTTGGGCGGCATCTGTACCGCATCCGCCATCGCCGCCAGGAATTTCGCATTCAGCAGATAGGCCGCAGCGTTGAAGGCGTGCATGGCGCTGGATTGCCAGGCCGGATCGGCAAAGCGTTTATCGGTCAGTGGCGGCAGTTGGGAATTCAGCATCTGCTGCCACAAAGTCATGAATTGCTGCGCATAGTCGCTCTGCAGTTGCGCTGCCAATGCCGGATCTATCCCCATGCCGGAACCGGGCATGGCATTCGGGGAAGATTGCTGCTGATTCATGCTCGCTCCTCGCTTATTCGCCGCTTTTTCAAGTATCTTTGCGGTTTGAATTTAATCGTCGCAGATATCTATGTACATCGTCGCCATCGCCTGGATCTACGTCGTCTTTATGATGGCGATTACAGAAACCTCGGTCATTGCAGGGATTATGACTTTTTTACTCTATGGTGTCTTGCCCGTTACGATTATTGTATACGTGATGGGCGGCGGGCGACGCAAGCGCAAACGTTATGCGCAGGAAATGCAGCGCCGTGAAGAACTGCAAAAGGCTCAGGAAAAAACGGCGAGCACGGAACGCCCGCCGGAAGTATAAAAAGACCAGGCTTAGCGCAACCAGATCAAGGCGGCCATGCGTCCTGTCACGCCATCGCGTCGGTACGAATAAAAACGCTGCGCATCGCTCACCGTGCAAGCATTGCCACCAGTCACCTTGCTCATACCCAGCCGCGCCAGTCTCATGCGTGCCAATTGATAGATATCTGCCAGGTATTTGCCCGGCTTATCGGCCAGAGGCTTGAATGCCTGCTCAGTCGCGGCATCCTGGCTTACAAACGCCTGCAATACATCTGCACCGACTTCAAACTGTTGCGGCCCGATCGCAGGTCCCAGCCAGGCATGCAAGGTTTCAGCTCCGGCGGCGCGCATCTGCGCCACCGTGTTATCCAGTACTCCCGCTGCCAGGCCACGCCAACCGGCGTGCGCGGCTCCCACTGCACGACCGCCAGCATCAGCGAACAGCACCGGCAGACAATCCGCGGTCATGATTGCGCATACCACTCCAACTTGCGTGGTGTAGCTGGCGTCGGCTTCCGGCGCACCGGCTACCTGCGCAGCGTCCACCACAGTCGTGCCATGTACTTGCGTCAGCCATGCCGGCTCGGCCGGTAACTGGCGCCGGATTTGCGCACGATTGTGTTCTACATTGGCCGGCACATCACCGACATGCACGCCGAGGTTCAAACCGCCGCCGCCAGTTCCATCGTCATAGGGAGCCGTACTGATACCGCAAGGCCGCGTAGTTGCTAAGGCGCCTATGTGCGGCAGTGAGCTTCCCCATTGCGGGAGTATCAATTCCATAATCCTTGTACTTTCAAACGTGCTTGATATCGCGGAGTGTGTATAGAAGTTCGCATCGCATTTTGTAACGCATTTACTATTCTACGCAATGCCCTGCTGTACCCGTGACATGCAATGAAAATGGGCTCACCATCCTTCATAGTGAGCCCATCAGCAACTGCAAGGCATTAAGCCATTAATAGGTTTTAATGCCAGCCCGTTCCACCAGATCAGCAAAGTCATCTGGCAATTCGGTTGACCACTCCAACTCCTCGCCAGTGACAGGATGAATCAGGCC
>JBEBUE010000189.1:0-6098 GCA_040393485.1 Herminiimonas sp. | reverse complement strand
GCTTACTTTTCTTGGCGAAGCAAGAAAAGTGAGTAGCCGCCGGGCTACCCCCGGCAACGCACTTCTCCACAGAGAGAAAACAGCATCAACACCCAAATCACATAAACAAACCCATCCCTTATGCGTTTTTAGCATGAAGACATGCAAAAACTATAGTTTGAACGAATAAGCAAATTTGTTATATTCATTTCCGTTCGGTAAGTTACCCGATTGCACAGATGGAATCAGGCAATATCCGTCCCTGATCCGGAATAGTCGGCAATCCTGCTACCACCCTTTTTATCAAAATATGGAGAATGTTCATGTTTAAGAAAGTTGTTTTACTGACAGCGGCTGCCGCCACTTTGCTGTCCGGCGCTGCCCAGGCGCAGGAAAAGCCTTTGCTGAACGCGTCATATGACGTGGCACGCGAAGTCTTCGCAGCGATCAATCCTAAGTTCCTGGCTAAGTGGAAAGCCGAAAGCGGTCAGGATCTGAAGATCGACCAGTCGTTTGCCGGCACCTCGCGTCAGGCACAGGACATCATCCAGGGCAAAAAAGTAGATACCGTTACTTTTAACCAAGTCACCGACATCGACATCCTGGCGCAACGCGGCCTGGTTCGTAAGGATTGGCAAAAAGCCTTCCCTAACAATAGCTCGCCTTACTACAGCACCATCGCTTTCCTGGTCCGCAAAGGCAATCCTAAAAACATCAAAACCTGGGACGACCTGGTACGTGATGACGTGAAAGTTGTTTTCCCTAACCCGAAAACATCCGGTAACGCACGCTACACCTACCTCGGCGCATGGCTGTACGCAAACGAGAAGTTCAAGGGCGACGAGGCCAAGACCAAACAATTCGTCGGCAAACTGTTGCACAACGTTGTGAACTTCCCTACCGGTGGCCGTGGCGCGACCGTAGCGTTTGCTCAAAACAATCAGGGCGATGCATTGCTGACCTTTGAGTCGGAAGTGATCAACATTGCTAAGAGCGATGAGTTCAAAGCCGGCGGCTATGAAATCGTGGTTCCACCAGTCTCCGTACTGGCTGAGTTCCCGGTTGCAGTCGTTGACAAGGTCGTGGATGAAAAAGGTACACGTAAAGTCGCAACCGCTTACCTGAACTACCAGTACTCGCGTGAAATCCAGCTCTTGCTGACCACCTTCAACTACCGCGTGCATCACCCAGACGTCGCTAAAGTTGTCGCTGACCGCTACTCGAAAGTCCGCCTGATCGACCCGACCAAAGTATTGGGTTCGTGGGATGATATCCAGGCCAAGCATTTTGCTGGTGGTGGCGTACTCGACCAGTTGCTGTCGCAACGTCGTTGATAAAGGGCTGGCAACGTGAATTTAGCACTGCGCCAGCATCACCTTTGTCATACAGGATGATGGTGGTTTACAATGCCGCCATCCACACGACCATCCGTTACTGGATGGTCGTTTGTTTTTATAGAACCGTTTTGCAGTGACGCCGCACTGCCCAGAACCGCTCAACCCCGCACATATCGTGAACCTGTCTCTTCGCTTCTTCCGTAGTACGCCTATCCTGCCGGGCTTTTCGATGAGCTTCGGCTTTTCGACGCTGTATATCAGCCTGGTGATTCTGTTGCCGATTTCGGCGCTGTTGCTGTACGTCAGCGGCATGAGCTGGGATCAATACTGGTTTGCGATTACTGACGCACGCGTACTGCAAAGCTACAAGGTCACGATACAAGGCGCGTTTTACTCCACCATCATTGTTACCTTTATCGGTTTCCTGCTGGCATGGATCGTTACCCGTTACGATTTCCCTGGCCGTCGCCTGATTGATTCGCTGGTTGACCTGCCGTTTGCACTACCGACTTCGGTGGCGGGTATTACGCTGTCCGCGCTGTTTATTCCATCCGGCTGGCTCGGGCAATGGTTTGAGATATTCGGTATCAAGATTTCTTATGCATTCCCAGGCATCGTCGTCGCGATGATCTTCACCAGCCTGCCTTTCATCGTGCGCTCGGTACAACCAGTGCTGGAAGATATGGAAAAGGAACTGGAAGAAGCCGCGCTGATGCTGGGTGCCAATAAGTGGCAAATTTTTTGGCGTGTGATTTTGCCGACCCTGATCCCGGCGCTGATCACCGGTTCGTCGCAAGCCTTCATCCGCAGCCTCGGTGAATTCGGCGCGGTCATTATGATCGCCGGTAATATCCCGTTCGAAACTGAAGTGACGTCACTGATGCTGTTCGTGCGACTGCAGGAGTACAACTACCCTGCGGCTGCCGCCATCGCGTCGGTCGTGTTGCTGGCTTCCCTCATCCTCTTGTTCCTGCTGCAAGTTGTGCAGGGACGATTCTTCAAGAAAGCGTAAGGGGATAAACATGGCTAAAGCAATCAAACAACCCCGCGAAACACATCAATGGCTGTTGATCGGTCTCGGTATCGTCATGACGATACTGTTGCTGGTCCTGCCGCTGGTCCTGATTTTTACGCAAGCCTTCAGTGGCGGCCTCGAACTGCTGTGGGCCAATCTGAATGAAGACTACATGAAGCATGCGCTCGGCCTGACCATACTGGCAGCGGTGCTGACTGTGCCTATTAATTTGGTATTCGGCATTCTGCTCGCATGGTGCGTGACGCATTACGACTTCTTTGGTCGCCGCCTGCTGGTGACGCTGGTCGAGATCCCGTACGCAACATCACCTGTGGTCGCTGGCTTCTGCTATCTGGTTGTGTATGGACTGGAAGGCACCATCGGTAAATGGCTGTATGCGAATGACGTGCAATTGATGTTTGCATGGCCGGGCATCATCATGGTCACGGTCTTTGTCACGGCTCCCTATATCGCGCGCATCCTGATGCCGCTGATGCAAAAGCAAGGCACCGAAGAAGAAATCGCTGCCTTGTCACTCGGTGCAACCGGCTGGCAAATTTTCTGGCGCGTCACTTTGCCAAATATTAAATGGGCACTGCTGTACGGTGCGGTGATTACCAATGCACGTGCAGTCGGTGAGTTCGGCGCGGTCGCTGTCGTCTCCGGCACCATCATGAATCAGACACTGACCTTGCCTTTGCTGGTCGAGCAATTGAACAACGATTACAAAACAGCCGCGGCCTTCACCGCTGCTGCTTTGCTCGCATGTATGGCATTGCTGACACTGGTGTTGAAGACTGCAATGGAATGGCGTCAGGAACGACGCGAAGCAGAACCGGACGAAGTACACATGGGTTAACTCTCACGAGTCAGCCCCCAAAAAATCTCGCAGCGCGGTGGTGGGAAAACAGAAGCAATACGCCATTCCCCATCGCGCGGCAAAATCAACTATCATTACGCCGCTGCAGCTCATCTGCTCGCAGCAATCATTCCCTTCAAACGGGATGCCAAGCAAGCATCATTCGCCGACACAATATTTTGTGTCACTTGTTTTCACCCATAGTCGGCAACGTGGCTTCAATGCCATTTGCACAATCAAGTCAGAGCCTTCCTACAAAACTTTGGGATGATCTCTGATCGCCATCTCCGGACGGCTCCTTTATTCTCGCAACTCAGGTCGTGCCACAGCTTTTAAACGGCACGGGCAGTGCGACATGCCATCACAACAATCAGCAGCTTTCGAAATTTGATCGCTGTGATCAATAAGGATATCGACCATGTACAAAAACTACGATAACGCCCACCACACGGCTAAACCTATCCACGCTGGCAAGCATATCTCCGACAAGGAACATAAGCAGATCAGTGAAGAGCAGGACAACGATACTGGCTCGATCGAGCAAGACAAGTCCGAAGGCTCCACCACTATCGTCGTGCCGTTCAATACCACGCAAACCGGTTCCTTCCAGTAAGTCACCATCCTGCCCGGTCAGATTCGCGTCGCGCGGCTGATCGTTCTGCACACCCTCAAGGTAATCACTAGCAATTCAAACTACTCGTCTTGCCCGCGATAAATTCGTCGGCAGGCGCGTAGTCACGTC
Organism: Herminiimonas sp.; assembly: GCA_040393485.1. Classification (GTDB taxonomy): domain Bacteria; phylum Pseudomonadota; class Gammaproteobacteria; order Burkholderiales; family Burkholderiaceae_D; genus Oxalicibacterium. The sequence continues at coordinate 2,166 of JBEBUE010000189.1, read as the reverse complement.
TGCTGCATACGCACAGCGAAGTGAGCGACGAATCCCTTTGCGTGTAATCATAACTATCGCCATAATCAATTCAGGTGATTGCACTTGTGACACGCTGACTGCAAGGAGTGTTCGATGCCGGATGAAATCCATACCCGCTGTTGCATCGCCGGTGGCGGTCCGGCTGGCATGATGCTGGGACTGCTGCTGGCACGCGCCGGAGTCGATGTCATTGTGCTGGAAAAGCATGGCGATTTCCTGCGCGACTTTCGCGGCGATACTGTCCATCCTTCCACGCTGGAACTCATGCATGAGCTAGGCTTGCTCGCATCCTTCCTGCAAAGACCGCATGACGAAGCACGCGACCTGAGTATCAATATCGGTGGTCGCGTATTAAAGGTCGCTGATTTTTCTCGACTCAGCACACAATGCAAATTCATCGCACTGATGCCGCAGTGGGACTTCCTCGATTTCCTGCGTGATGAAGCGGTGCGCTATGCCAACTTCCGTTTGATCCAGAATGCGCGGGTAGACAGTTTGCTGGAAGATAGCGAACGCGTTACCGGCGTACAAGTTACTACCAGCGAAGGTCCTTTGCAGGTCCATGCCGACTTGGTGATCGGTGCCGATGGCCGCCACTCCACAGTGCGTGAGGCAGCACAACTACAAGTACGCAACCTCGGCGCACCTATCGATGTCCTATGGTTACGCCTGCCAACAGCGGAAGGTGACCCGACCAGTACCGGCGCGCGTCTCGACGCCGGGCAGTTCTTTGTGATGCTACACAGAGGATCTTACTGGCAATGCGCATATGTCATAGCCAAAGGCGGCATAGAAGACATCCATGCGCGCGGTTTGCCTGCGTTCCAGGCCGAGCTCAGTCGCATTGCACCGATGTTTGCAGATCGCGTCGCCAGCCTGCAGAGCTGGGACGATATTAAATTACTGAGCGTGTCCGTGGATCGGCTGGAGCAATGGTGGAAACCGGGCTTGCTCTGCATAGGCGATGCCGCGCATGCCATGTCGCCGGTCGGTGGCATAGGCATCAACCTGGCGATACAGGATGCAGTAGCAACAGCAAACATACTTGCGTTGTCGCTGGCCAATCCGGAAATTACCCCACTGGCACTCACGCCTTTCCTCGCCAAGGTACAAACCCGCCGCCTCTTCCCTACCCGCGTCACACAAGCGGCGCAAGTCGCGATCCAGAATCGCATCCTGGCACCCGTTGTCAATCGTGCGCAGGATAAACCGCTGAGTGTACCGTGGCCTATGCGCCTGCTGAACCTGATACCACTACTACGCGGCATACCTGCGTATGCAGTCGGCATAGGCGTGCGGCCGGAGCATGTCTACTCTCCGGCCACAGCAAAGCGGCAAGATAGCCCTATGGCGGATTAACGGATCAGGCTTTCACGCGCAGCCGAACTGATGGCGACTACGGCAGGATGCGTCAATTGTCGTTCTACTGAAATCGCATAGAACTGTTCCGACACCGCATTCGTGCGACCTATCTCCGTCACACCATATTGCTTCTTAATCTGCTCGGCGACGGCTGAAGGCGCCGCGAAGATACCTTTACCGGCTTCACCGAAAGCTTGCAGCAATGCGCCGTCATCAAACTCACCGACGATACGCGGCCGGACTTTTTCTTTTTCAAACCAGCGGATCAGGCGTGGGCGCACGGCGGCGTCTTCACCCGGCATCAGGAAGGGAGCGCCATCCAGGCTCTTGGGGAAATCCTTCTGGTATTTCTGCGCCAATTCATCGGTGGCAAAGAAAGTCATGCCGCACTCGCCCAGCAAGTGGTTATAGCCGCGCACGTCGATATTGGCAGGCATAGGGCTATCGGCAATCACGATATCCAGACGGTGCACGGCGAGGTCTGCCAGCAGATTCGTCAGCTTGCCTTCACGGCATACGATGCGCAGTGACTCGGGCAACTCCATCGCAGGCTCCAGCAACAGGTAGGCAATCGCCTTAGGCACCGCATCCGCCACGCCAACCCGGAACTGCAAGGGCCAGCCGCCCGGACGGAAACGCAGCACTTCCTGCAGCTCTTCACCCAAGGTAAAGATTTCGTCCGCATAGCCCAGTACCACGCGTCCGGCATCGTTCAATTCCAGTCGCCGCCCGACCCTGTTGAATAACTTATAACCAAGCACATCCTCGAACTGGCTGATCTGG
>JBEBUE010000188.1:0-6115 GCA_040393485.1 Herminiimonas sp. | reverse complement strand
GTAACGGCTTTGAAGATGAAGACATCGTTGCCTTTGATCGTCGCGTCTGTGAAGGCTTGAACAGCACCGAAGTCGAGTATGCAACCGAGCTGAAGTTTGATGGCCTGGCGATCAACCTGCGCTATGAAGATGGCGTGCTGGTGGAGGCAGCCACCCGCGGCGATGGCGCAACAGGTGAAAACGTTACAACGAATATCCGCACCGTGCGTGCGATACCGTTGCGTCTGCATACGAAAACTCCGCCCAAAGTGCTGGACGTGCGCGGCGAAGTGATGATGTACAAGGCCGACCTGGCGAAGCTGAATGCGCGTCAACGCGAGGCTGGTGGCAAGGAGTTTGCCAATCCGCGCAATGCAGCAGCAGGCAGCTTGCGTCAGCTGGATTCGCGTATCACCGCACAGCGTACATTGCGTTTCTTTGCATACGGGGTTGGCAGTCTGGAAGGGGCGGAAATGCCGGTCTCCCATTCTGCCTTGCTCGATTGGTATGTTGAATTGGGCTTGCCGGTCTGTACCGAGCGGGCGGTGGTGAAGGGCGCAGCTGGTTTGCTCGAGTTCTACAAAGCGGTCGGGCAAAAGCGACCTGGCTTGCCGTATGAAATCGACGGTGTGGTCTATAAGGTTAATCGCACTGCGCAGCAGCAACAGCTGGGTTTTGTATCGCGTGCACCACGGTATGCCATTGCGCATAAATTCCCGGCGGAAGAGGCGCTGACGACAGTGCAGGGTATAGAGGTGCAGGTCGGCCGTACCGGCGCAATTACACCAGTAGCGCGCCTGGCTCCGGTGTTGGTCGGCGGCGTGACCGTCACGAATGCGACTTTGCATAATGAAGATGAAGTGCGGCGCAAGAATATCCAGATAGGCGATACCGTGATCGTGCGGCGTGCCGGTGATGTGATTCCTGAAGTGGTGGCCTATGTGCCGGAAAAACGTCCGGCCGACGCGCAGCCTTTTGTGATGCCGACGCATTGCCCGGTGTGCAATTCACCTATCGTCAAGCTGGAAGATGAAGCGATTGCACGCTGCTCCGGTGGCTGGGTGAAATGTGCGGCGCAACGCAAGGGTGGCTTGCTGCATTTCGTGTCGCGTCGTGCGATGGATGTGGAGGGCCTGGGTGATCAACTGGTCGAGCAATTAGTAGATAAACACATCATTACCACTGCCGCGGATTTGTACAAGCTGGGTTTTCGTGCGCTGGCTGAGCTGGATCGGATGGCAGACAAGTCTGCGCAGAATGTATTAGCGGCACTCGAGAAATCCAAATCGACGACGCTGGCGCGCTTTATTTACGCGCTCGGTATCCGCCACGTAGGCGAAGCGACGGCGAAGGAACTGGCGCGTCATTTTGGCAATCTGGAGGCGCTGTTACAGGCATCTGAAGAACAGTTGCTGGAAGTTGCCGACATCGGCCCGGTGGTCGCGCAATCGATCCGGAGCTTCCTCAGCGATCCGCTGAATATGGAGCTGATTGAACAATTGCAGGCGGCGGGTGTCAGATGGCCCGAACACGTGGTGGAGAACAAGCCCAAGCCTTTCGCTGGCAAAACCTTCGTTCTGACCGGAACCCTGCCGACGCTGAGTCGTGACCAGGCCGCTGAAAAAATCGAGGCGGCAGGTGGCAAGGTCGCCGGTTCCGTCTCCAAGAAAACCAGCTACGTGGTAGCGGGTGCCGAAGCCGGTAGTAAGCTGGTCAAGGCCGAGGAGTTAGGCATCGCCATACTTGATGAATCTGCATTGCTGCAATTATTGGAATCCCATGAGCAAAATTAGAAAAGCCGTCTTCCCCGTCGCAGGCCTCGGTAGCCGTTTTCTGCCAGCCACCAAAGCCCAGCCCAAGGAAATGCTGCCTGTCGTTGACAAGCCGTTGATCCAGTACGCAGTGGAAGAAGCGGTAGCGGCCGGGATTACCGATATGGTCTTTATTACCGGTCGCAACAAGCGCGCGATTGAAGACCATTTTGATACTGCTTACGAGCTGGAATCCGAACTGGAAGCTGCTAACAAGAATGCCTTGCTGGAGCTGGTCCGTAACGTCATCCCGAAGAATATCAATTGCATCTACATCCGCCAGTCGGCACCGCTGGGGCTCGGTCATGCCGTCCTGTGCGCACGTCCTGTGATCGGTAATGATCCGTTTGCCGTCCTGCTGGCGGATGACTTTATGGATACCGCTGATGGTGTGAAACCGGTGCTGGCGCAGATGACGGATGTATTCCAGCGTGAAGGCCACAGCGTATTGGCGGTACAGGATGTGCCGCGTGCAGATACCAAGCAATACGGTATCGTCAGCGCCACGCCATATCAATCACAGCTGGAACTGGTCAATGCCATCGTCGAAAAACCGCAGCCTGACGTCGCGCCATCGACACTGGCCGTAGTTGGTCGCTATGTGCTGAGCAACAAGATCTTCGATTACCTGGAAACGCTCGGCAAAGGCGCTGGCGGTGAAATACAATTGACCGACGGCATCGCTGCCTTGATGCAAGCCGAGAAAGTGCTGGCGTATCGTTATGATGGTCAGCGCTATGATTGTGGTTCCAAGCTGGGTTACCTGAAGGCGATGGTCGCGATGGGGCTCAAGCATCCTGAAACCGGTGCAGGTTTTACTGAATATTTAAGATCGCTGAAATGACAGTCAGAGAAATTTTGAAGATGGGCGATCCACGCCTGTTGCGCGTGGCGGAACCCGTCAAGGAATTCGGCACGCCGGAACTGGAAGCGCTGATCGCCGATATGTTTGACACCATGCATGCGGCCAATGGTGCAGGTCTGGCCGCGCCGCAAATCGGCGTCAACCTGCGCTTGGTGATTTACGGCTTCAAACAAAACACACGCTATCCGGATGCGCCACCTGTGCCGGAAACCGTCCTCATCAATCCCAAGCTGCGACCATTGTCGGCCGAGATGGTCGATGGCTGGGAAGGCTGCTTGTCGGTGCCGGGTTTGCGTGGCGTGGTGCCGCGTTTCAGCGCCTTGCATTATGAAGGGTTTGACCAGTACGGTAATGTCATCAGCCGCGATGCTGACGGCTTCCATGCGCGTGTCGTGCAGCATGAGTGTGACCACCTGGATGGCATTTTGTACCCGATGCGGATTACTGATTTATCGCAATTCGGTTATGTCGATATCCTGTTCCCGGACCTTGATCCTAACGACGATGATTGACGATAGCTGACATATGTAAAAAAGGGCGACTTCAGGTCGCCCTTTTTGTTTTGAATTTAAAACTTGTGTCGTATGCCGACGTTGAACAGATTGTCGGTTTTGCCGGGGAAGTTCACGCGATACATGGCATTATCATCATTACTCAGGCGTGCCCAACTAGTGTATAGATTCGTGCGTGTAGACAGGTTATGCGTGTAGCCCAGCGCGATCTGGTTTGCATTGGCATTACTGACGGCTTTGTCACTTTTATGCATATAGGACGCCATGATGGTGTCGGCGGTGGTCAAGTTGACCTTGAGGCCGATCAGGGAGTCACGTGTATCCAGTGTACCGAAGCCTTTGTTGACGGCGTAGGCGACGAACGGTTGCAGCAAACCGAAGTTGTAGTTGCCACCTATCAGCGTGGTCTTGGTGCTGTCAGTGGCTGTTGCATTGTTGGTGTTCTGATAGGTTAATACTGCAGCGATAGGGCCGGATGCGTAGCCGATCGCGCCTGCTACAGTGCGACCGGCGCTGGTGCTGCCGGCGACTTCGCCGAAGCTGTACGCGGCCTGACCATTGATACCGTTTTTCGCAGCAAAGCTGTAGTTGACGGTATTGTCTATGCGACTGCCACCATAGTTAAAGATGCGTACCGAATCACCCGCGAGGGTATCGGAAAAAGGATCGAAGACGGATGAGTTGGTGAAGACCATGGTCTGGATGCGACCCAGTTTCACTTCACCAAAGTCACCAGACAAACTGACATAGGATTGACGATTGAAGAACAGGCCGGCGGTACTAAGCGCACCCGTGTCTGCACTGAAGCCTGCTTCGAGTACAAAGTTGGCTTTGAGCCCGTTACCGAGGTCTTCGGTCCCTTTGAAACCTATACGGCTGACACTCTGGTTGCCGCTGTCGATGCCGACTACACGACCACTGCCTTTGTTCTCTATTGTTAGCCCCAGATCAACTACACCATACATGGTGACGCTGCTCTGCGCGTAGCTTGCTCCTGCCATCGACGCCAACATTGAAAATGCGAATAGAGTTTTTTTCATTTACCCACTCCCTTTTGTTTTCAGTTGAAACAACGATCTGATGGCAGCGTGCTGCCAGCTTGGGTTGCGTTACTAAACTTAGGTCGGTGTTAAAGGTAAATCAACAGCATTTTCCCGCGTCGGACTGTCGTCTCTGGCACAAGGTGAGGCTAAGGCGCACAGAGCGTGAGCTGCTACGGAATGCGTTGATATTGAACCAATATCGAGGAAAGGGGGAGATTTATTTGCGAAGTTAACCGTGGTCAACAAATTGTGTTGCGCTTTTGGCGACAGTTGCTTGTGCAGAGGGGGGGCTGCCGGGATGTATTGCTGCGGGGAGGGTGGCAAGCCACCCTCAGCTACGATTTAGAACTGTTCGTCTTCGCGCAGGTAGCGCCACTGGCCTACCGGCAAATCGCCGAGTTTGACGTTGCCTATGCGTACCCGTTTCAGGCCGACGACTTTCAGGCCGACCATATCGCACATGCGGCGGATTTGGCGTTTCTTGCCTTCGCGCAGGATGAAACTGAGTTGATCTTCGTTTTGCCATTTGACCTTGGCGGGTAGCAGTTTTTTGCCATCCAGCATCAGTCCGTGATTCAGGCGTTTCAAATCTGCCTCTGGCAGCTTGCCGGGTTTGGTGTACTGCACGCGTACCAGGTATTCCTTTTCAACCGAGGTGTCTTCGCCGATCAAATGTTTGGCGATGCGACCATCTTGCGTCAGTACCAGCAAACCTACCGAGTCGATATCGAGACGGCCAGCCGGAACCAGGCTACGCAATTGCGTAGGGTGGAATAGGGTAGGTGCTTTATCTTCGCTCCAGCGCGTGCTGGCATTGACCAGTGCAACAGCCGGTTTGTAGCCGTCCTCGGCCTGGCCGCTGACATAGCCCATCGGCTTGTTGATGAGTACGGTGACGCGTTTGGATTGTTCTGCTGCGGCTTGCCGTTCGACGGTGACGCGTTGTGTGGGCAAGACTTTGCTGCCCAATTCCGACACGACTTTGCCATCGACCCGTACCCAGCCGCGCGCTATCCATTCGTCGGCTTCGCGCCGCGAGCAAAGTCCGAGCTCGGACATACGTTTGGAAAGGCGGAGTGGTTCATTCATGATGGTGCAATTCTATAAATCTGAAATTAAAAATGTCGTGCAGGGCAGGCAATCAGACGCGCAAGGCATCCAGTAAATCGCTTTCCAGCTGGATCTGGCTGCGCGGATTGTCCAGGACCTGGCCATCGACTAGGAATACGTCTTCTACGCGCTCGCCCAGGGTCATGACTTTGGCCGTGTGCAGGTTGACTTTGTATTTCGCCAGCACGTTTGCGACTGAATACAGCAAACCATTCCTGTCGTTGGCGGAGATCGTCAGCAGGTAGTAACGGCCGCGTTCATCCGGACGCAGGTCCACGGTGGGCGTGGCCGGGAAGTTGCGGGACAGGCGTGACAAGCGACCTTTGCAAGGCGAGGGCAAATCCAGTTGTGCGCTCAGTACTTCGCTTAACTCATGTTCAATCAGGCTGATCAGGTCACGATAATTGTCGGCGAAGGTCGGCTCGGTGATCAGGAAGGTATCGAGGCCATAACCATGTTTGGTGGTATGGATCTTTGCATCCAGAATACTGAAGTTTTTGCGATCGAAGTAGCTGCAGATACGGGCAAACAGATCGGGCTGGTCCTTGACGTAAACCGTGACTTGCAAGCCTTCGCCTATGGGGGCGAGACGGCATTTGACGACAGGCGTCGGGCTGTCTATTTTGTCGTACAGCGTGCGGGTTTGCCATGCGATATCGCCCGCATCGTGGCGCAGGAAATAGACGACGTCGAGTTGCTTCCATAAGGCTTCATGCGCATGCGCAGACAAACCGTACAGTCGCAATGATTTCAATGCTTCTTCTTGTCGGTTCTTGAGTTCGCGATCAGCGGATG
>JBEBUE010000187.1:0-6139 GCA_040393485.1 Herminiimonas sp. | reverse complement strand
CTATGCGGTAGGCAAGGATCACTTCCTGCAGTTTGCGGCTGTACGTTTTCTTCCGCGTCAGCAAGAAGGTACGCGCCACTTGCATGGTAATGGTCGATGCGCCCTGCGAGCGGCTACGAACCAGGTTGGCCAGACCGGCACGCACCACGCCCAGTACGTCGACACCACCGTGTTCATAGAAATTATTGTCTTCAATCGCAATGATCGCGTTCTTCATGCTGGCCGGAATATTCGCGACCGAGACAAAGTCACGACGCTCTTCGCCGTATTCGCCGATGAGGACGTTATCTGCGGTATAGACGCGCAGCGGGATCTTGGGTTTGTAATCTGTCAGCGCATCAATGGATGGCAGGTTCGGCACAATAAAGAGCAGCGTATATGCGACGCCCAGGATGGCTACGAAGATGGAAGCGATGAAGGCAGCGATGGCTGCTTGACGGAGCTTGATATCAGTTGGTCGTTCAGACCAGGCTACAAACTGCGATGAAATATACGAGAAAAACCGCAACGCGATCCCCTATGAAGTCTTGTGCGTCGCAACTTTAGCAGGCATTGGACTTTTAAGTTGAAACCATTTGTTATATTGCCAAAAATGCATTTCTATTTTACGCAGCCGTTTTACCCGCCTGCAACCAGGCTACATATAGCAATGGCCCGCATACACGCGGGCCATTTTGTTATGTTCACTGCTACAAGCCGAACATTCCTGCCTTATCTGCGACCGATTTCATTACCGATCACACCACCGACAGCAGCGCCACCGACGGTACCCAGGGTGCTGCCACCAGTCAGAATCGCACCGCCGACGGCACCGATACTGGCACCTGTCACCATATTACGGTCACGTCGCGACATGCCGCTACAACCGGCTACGGACAACACCACAACAGCGATCACAGCGGTACTGGCAATTTTTTGCATCATTTTCATCGGGATTATCCTCTGGTTATATTAGTTACCTGACACTGACTCCACTAAACGCAGAATAATTCCCTGATGATGACGGCTGTTACATCTCATTAACAAATCGACATTAACTCGCCGCACTACTGATGTCATTAATGATGATTGCGCCGGCCTGAGCCGGATTTTTTACCGCCACCGGAAATCTTGTTTTCAGTGGCCCACGCACGGCGTTTTGCCTCTTCTTTCTGCACCCCTTGCTCGAGATAGCTCTCTTCTATGTGTTTAACCTGACGTTTTTGCTTGTCTGTATACGCTGATTTATCGCCTCTGGACATCTGGATCTCCTTTGCCATTAAGTAACATTGAAATAACATTGACCAAATAAGCCGGATTGATCCGGCCATACTGTCAGCTTAGAAAAGCAAAGGTGTCAGCGCTATCGGCGGACATCACCAATCGGCGTAGGTGGAGAGGAAATGTGCGCACATTGTTGCCGCCATATAACTTTGCAAATAATTCGCATTTCGCTGTATCTGATCAAACATAGCTGGCTATAATCCACTATCACCAGCGTAGTCAGGCAAGCATCATGAATAGCACACAGTATTTAGCAACTGCGGTCGATCAGGCGATTATGGAGTCGCGCCGTGAAACCTATAAAGGCTGGGTAATAGAGGTCAGTATCTCCGGCTCTTCGCGCTATGACGATACGACAACCTGTCGTTATGAACCGCGTATCGTGGTTACCGAGCAGCTTTCGATAGGCTTTCGCGAATTGGACGTGGCCACCGAGCGCTGCTTTGCGACTCCAGCCTTATGCCTGCAGGGTGGCGTGGCACTGGCTCGCGATTTTATAGATAGTCGCGCTTAATATTGCGCGTCATACTGAAACGGCAGCATCTTTTGCTAAAATGCCGGCCATATTGTTACCGACGCCGGTCAGAAGTATACTTCCGGCATTACTTAAATAAGGAAGAAGCATGAGCTCGAACTATTGGCGTGATCGCTGGATCAAGGCATTGGAAAAACAAGGCATGGAACGCAAAGCTGCAGAAGCTGCTTTCGCGGCAACCTACAGCGATCAGCCTGTAGACCATTCCAAAAGCCCGGAAATCCAGGCCCTGATGTCGGTTGACCTGAGCAAAGGCAATTTCAAGGCAGCCAGCCCGGCGCACGCTTAACAGCTGTCAAACAGCTGCCAGCCTCAGGCGTGCAGCAGCACGCCACCCCACCGAAGCCTGACCTGTGTCAGGCTTTTGTTTTTTCGTCGAAGATATAGCCGGATACGACTACATTCATTACCTGGTCTTCAAAAATCTTGCGCCCTCTGTCGGCACCAGCTGCACCGGCAGCCACCATGAGCGGCAATAAATGATCCGGGTGTGGTTGCGTCAACTTCGCATCCGGTGCCTTCTCCCACTCTGTCAGCAAGGCATCGCGTTCCTGCGCGTTCGGTGCGGCAATGCTATCGCTCAACCAGGTATCAAAACGCTTCGACGGTTCGGTAAAAGCGGGGCTGAAGCCACGCATATTATGGAAACTCATGCCGCTGCCGACGATCAGTACCCCCTCATCGCGCAATGCCTGCAATGCCTTTCCGGCGTGGATATGCTCCGCCGGGTCCAGTGTCTTCTTCATCGATAACTGCAGCACCGGTATATCCGCATCCGGATAAATCAGTTTGAAGGGGATAAAAACACCGTGATCGTAACCACGCTGATTATCGGTGCGCACCGGAATATTTGCAGCCGTCAGCAATTCAACGACGCGCTGCGCCACCGCAGGAGCGCCCGGAGCGGGATAAGTCAGTTCATAAGTGTGCGGAGGAAAGCCGTAGTAATCGTAGATCAGCGGCGGCTGCGCAGTGCTCATCACCGTGAACTCGTCTTCCATCCAGTGACCGGAGATAACCAGGATGGCTTTGGGTTTGCTGCCGACCTCCTGATGCATATTGCGCAGGAAGTCCGCCATCTTGTCCCACATGTGCGGATCGCCCGGCCAATCCATGAAAAAACATGGGCCGCCACCGTGCGGAATAAAGAAAGTCGGGACGCGTTTTGTAGCGGTCATGGCAATATCCTATCGCAGTAATGCAAAGCACCATTGTGCTGCCGTTGCGATTTTTTTGCTGGCGCCCCCTGCAAAGCCAGCGTTCCGGCCTGCTGCGATGACGGCTTACTTGTTATCAGGCGTCAGCACTACATCAGAACGACTACCACGCAGATTACTCCGCGTCGTTTTCAGGCAATGTGAGCTGGCCGGTATGATAGTCATACTCATACACTTCACCGTAACGGCCCCACTCCACCACGACTTCCAGTACCCGTTTGGCCTCTTCTTCCTTGAGGAATTCTTCCAGCGTATCGAGGAAGCGTTTTTCCGACAGCGCGCCACTGGGTTCGCGTTCCAGGCTCTGGCGGATATGCGTAGCCAACGGTACATGCGTCAACAATTGCTGACCAAAGATTTCCTTGCGGCGCATGTGCGCTGCCTGCGCATAGTTGTAGCCCAGCGAAGTCAGGGTGATATCGCCCTTCTCTACTTGTGCCAGCCCCAGCAGGCCCAGTGCTTCATAGGTCGGGAACAATTCCTCATCAGGCAACTTCGCTTCCTCGGTCAATTCCGGCAAATCGGCACGGCCATTGAACGGCGGCGCGGCGAGTAAATCGAGCACGCCTTCGATATGGGCGACGTCCGTTTCCGGCAAGCGATAGCTGAGATTCGCATGCAAGGCCACGCCGGTCGTCGTTTCCTGCGGTGTACGCATGGTCATCAGTGCATAGACCTCATCGATCAATGCACGCACTTCAGCCGAATCCGGATTGCGTGGGCGCGGCAAGCCAATTCTGATTTCACTACGCACGCGTCCCGGGCTGCTCGATAGCACCAGGATGCGGTCAGCCATCATCACCGCCTCTTCGATATTGTGCGACACGATCAGGATGCCCTTGGTCGGGATGCGTTTCTCTTCCCACATCTCAAGGATGTCATCCCGTAGCGTTTCACCCGTTAACACGTCGAGTGCCGAGAATGCTTCATCCATCAGCAGTACGTCAGGCCCGGTGACCAGACCACGGGCGATACCGACGCGCTGCTTCATACCACCAGAGAGCTCGCGCGGCAAAGCACCGCCAAAGCCTGCCAGCCCGATCAGGTCGAGCATCGCATCAGCACGTTTTTCGCGTTCATCCGGAGGCACGCCTTGCGCTTCCAGTCCGAGCTCCACGTTTTGCTGCACTGTCAGCCACGGGAATAAAGCAAACGACTGGAACACCATCGCAATGCCGGCGACCGGACCATAGATAGTCTGGCCACGATAGGTCGCACTGCCGCTATCTGCCGGGATCAAGCCAGCCATAATGCGCAGCAATGTGGACTTACCCGAACCGGATTTACCGAGCAAGGCGACGATCTCGCCCTCGGCCAGCGTGAAATCCACCTGCTCCAGCACGCTCGAAGGCGTACCGTCTGCGGTCTGGAAGGATTTGTCGACACCCTTCAAATCAATCAATACGTTCTGGCTCATCATGCCTCCTCAACGACTGCGGTCTTCTGCCAGCAGGTACAGCTTGCGCCAGAAAAATCGGTTCAACAACATTACAAATATGCACATCACACCGATGCCGAGCGCAATGCGATGGAAGTCGCCCGCATCGGTCATCTGCTTGATATAACTACCCAGGCCATCGGCCATCAATGTGGTTTTTCCCCACGTGACGTATTCCGCGACAATGCTCGCATTCCACGACCCGCCGCTGGCCGTGATCGCACCGGTTATATAGCTGGGGAAGACTGCCGGCAGGTAAACACGCTTCCATTTCAGCCAGCCCTTCAGTCCCAGGTTGTCCGCCGCCAGGCGCAACTCATTCGGAATCGTTGAGGCACCCGCCACCACATTGAACAGGATGTACCACTGCGTACCAAATACCATCAATGGACTGAGCCAGATATTCGGATTCAGTTGCAGCGTCAGCAGCAAATACACCACCAGCGGGAACATCAGGTTCACCGGGAAGGCAGCAAGGAATTGCGCGACCGCCTGTACTCTTTGTGAATACTTGGGACGCAAGCCTATCCATACTGAAATCGGCACCCACACCAGCGACGCCAGCGCTATCAGCAGCATCACACGTGTCAACGTAATCAGCCCCAGCCACACGACATGTCCGACTTCGGTCCAGCCGACATCGCTATGCACAAAAATCACTAACCGATACAAAGCCAGCACGGCTGCGACCAGCAGGAAAACATTCCACGCCCGCATCCACATCGGATTGATCGCACGCGCATTCGCACGTGGCGCAGTGCCGTCATACGACACGCTGAACCAGCCCAGCGTGCTGCGCAGCATCGCCCACATGCGGTCAGTCCCGGCGCGCATCCAGCGACTGCGACGTCCCCAGTTCAGCAGCCAGGAACGCTGTTCGGTCTCACCTTGCGATTCTTCAAAACGGAATTTATCGGCCCAGGCCAGCAAGGGACGGAAGAATAACTGGTCGTACAGCACAATACCGGCCAACATCGCCGCAATCGCCCACAGAATGGCGTGCAAATTCTTTTCTTCAATCGCCACTGCGATATAAGCACCAATGCCGGGCAATTTAATATCCTGGTTGGCAACCGAAATCGCTTCGGCCGCGACCAGGAAAAACCAGCCGCCAGACATCGACATCATCATGTTCCACAACAAGCCCGGCATCGCGAACGGCAGTTCCAGCCGCCAGAAACGCTGCCAGCCAGACAGGCGAAACACACGCGCCGCTTCATTCAGCTCCAGCGGCACCGTACGTATCGACTGGTACAGGCTGAACGCCATATTCCACGCCTGCGACGAAAAGATCGCAAAAATCGCCGCACACTCAACCCCGAGCAAACTCCCCGGAAACAAGGCAATGAAAGGCGCAATCGCAATCGCCTGGAAACCGAGGATAGGTACCGATTGCAGGATATCCAGGGTCGGGATCATCACCTTCTCGGCAGCGCGGTACTTGGCTGCAATCGCAGCAAAGACGAAGCTGAACAGCAAGGCGAAGCCGAGCGCGATAAACATGCGCAAAATCGTGCGCAGCAAGTAATAAGGAAGATTCGACGGATCAAGTGAGATAGGCGTGACTTCACCGACCACAAAGGGTCGTGCCATTTGCATCGCGCCAAAGCCGGCCGCTACCAGTACCGACAGTACCAGCGGCAGCAAAGCCCAATCCCAGCGATTGGGTGTGACCGCGAGCAAGGA